>CAIYWO010000001.1 GCA_903929925.1 uncultured beta proteobacterium
ACCAGCGTTAGCCATATTGCAGCGATACAGGTCACCCAAGCGGTGTCCTCGATTTTGCTCGCATCGACCCAGTCAAGCGTTGAGAAAATCTTTAGCGTCGACGTGGCCGCGGGGATCGTGGCGGACACCATAAAAACAACCGATGCAACCAACAAACCCCAACCCGCAAAGAATCCCCATTTAGATCCGAAGACGGCCCCAACCCAAGCGTATGTCGCACCAGCATGCGGCTGCATTTTGTTCAGATTAATGAACGTGAACAAAATGCCAAACATGATCAGGCCGCAATACAGGACACTTCCTACCGACAGAACGCCCACGGAGGCCACAATCACTGCTGTTGTGACCGCGACACTAAAGGCAGGCGCCGAGCCCGCAACACCCATGACGGCAGACTCTAGGGTGCCCAGGGACCCACTTGCCAAACCTTTTTCTTGTGACATGTCATTACCACCAATCCAGTCTGGGCTAACCGCGCGAAAAAACCATGCCGCAAATTAACAATTTGCTACTAAACGTGCAAGCGTTTCATCTAAAAGTTGAAGGCATTGCACTTAGTATGAATGCGGACCAATATAATTCATGCAACAAGCTAACTGTTGATGTTTTTAAGCAAAAGGATCTCTCTATGCTCGAGCTTCGAAAATCTGATGAGCGCGGATATGCCGACCATGGATGGCTGAAAAGCTATCACTCCTTTTCTTTTGCCAATTACTACGACCCAAAATTTATGGGCTGGGGTAACTTGCGGGTGATTAATGAGGACAGAATCGAGCCAGGCCGCGGCTTTGGACAACACGGTCACCGCGACATGGAGATCATTAGTTACGTCCTGTCAGGCGAGCTTGCACACCAAGACAGTCTTGGTAATGTCAAAGGGATCCCTCCGGGGGACATTCAGCGCATGAGCGCTGGCACAGGCGTCGTGCACAGTGAGTTCAATCATGCGGCCAATCAACAGACACATTTTTTGCAAATCTGGATTGAACCCTCCATTAAAGGCATTGCCCCCGGTTACGAACAAAAAACAATTCCGCAACAGAAGAAACAAGGTGCACTGTGTCTAGTTGCTTCATCTACCGGAGAGCTCGGTTCAGTCACTATCCATGCCGACGCTAAGCTGTATGTTGGCATATTTGATTCTGGGCACAGCGCTAAGCTCAGCATCTCTAAAGGACGCAAGGCATACGTACATTTGATTGCCGGTTCACTTCAAGTTAACGGCCTAACAATCAATGGCGGCGATGCATTGCTGATCTCAGATGAAGAAGAGCTTGAAATCTCAAACGGTGAGCGCGCTGAAGTTTTAGTGTTTGATCTGGCACCAAACTAATTCCTGCTTGGTAACAAAACACTTGTATTGAAGGGCACGATGACCGGTGTTATTGAAAGAAGTGCAGCAAAGGGTCTCGTTGAAACAGGCATGTTGCCCACGAGTGTTCTGACTCTGGTCATTCTGCGATAAATTGCTAAGTTATAGAAGAAAATAATACGCTTAAGGTAACTATCAAAAAATGCTAACCAATTCATCAGATTTCGTCTTCAATGCGGATGCGCTTCTTTTTAGCGGGGTGATGCTTTTCTTGATTCTTGTCATCCATGCAACCTATATGTTTTTTGTCACACGCGGATACGAAACGATTACCGACTCGCTCATTGAAGCCAAACGTTATGGTTGGGTACCGCCTGTCTTTTATTTGACGGCCTTTATCTTGGCGCTATCGCATTTACTTGAAATATATCTCTGGGGTTATGCCCTCTACTATTTTGGCCTGATCGCGAACGAGCATCAAGCCATGTTCTTCGCAGGTAGTACCTACACAACCCTGGGCGTTGGCATTAACCCGTTGCCACTAAACTGGGATCTGGTTATGGTTGTCATTGCACTGAGTGGCATGATCGCCTTTGGGTGGTCCATTTCGGTCTTGCTCAACATGTCGCAGCTCGTCAATACGGCACGTCAGAAACGAAACGAACACAGGAAAAATTCCTAGACCTCATGACCGCACGTTCCACAAAACTTATCGTACAGCTTTAAGTTTGTGCGCGAACATTGGGCGCAGGTTTTCTGCTCAAGGGCCCTTTTTTTGTTATGTACAGAAATTTCAGCCGTAACAATCCCTGTTGGAACAGCCAACGTGCCCCATCCGATCAACATCATGACCGACGACAAAAATCTACCTAGATCGGTTTGCGGAGCGATATCACCAAAACCGACTGTCGTCATCGTTGTGATGGCCCAATAAATTCCAGTGGGAATGCTGGTGTAACCGTGTTCTGGTCCTTCAATGATGTACATCAAAGTACCCATCACCATCACCACCATTAGGACGACGGAGAGGAACACAAGGATCTTTCTTTTGCTGGCAGCAAAGGCTTGCGCCAAATGCGTGTACTCAGACGAATAGGCCGTGAGCTTAAATACCCGAAAGATACGAATCAAACGGAGCACTCTGACGTCAATCAAAGAGTGCAACTCAGGAAACAACAACGCGAGGTATGTTGGGACGACCGCAAGCAGATCAATTACACCAAAAAAACTCAGCACGTATTGCCGCCTATCCGGAGCGCAATAAACACGAATCAAATATTCCAGCGTAAAGGCGATCGTAAAAAACCACTCCAATAAAGACAGGATGTCTTCATGTTTTTTGGCAATCGATTCGACGCTGGCCAACACGACAACGGCAACAGACACAAGGATCGCGACAAACAATACCTTGTCGAACCGTCTTCCCGCCGAGGTCTCTGACTCAAAGACCACCTTCGATATTCGGTGCTTAAACGACTCTTTTTCAGAGATGGAATTTGTCATAGAAATTATTTTAGAAACAAATAGGGCAGCGCCTTTTCAGACGTAAACATGCAGCGTGCATCGTGTCCGCAAGCGGGGATCATCACAGCAGGATGATTGCTTTTCAAGGTTTCATTTACAAAGCGTGCATATGCAAAACCACGCGCTAAGCGAGTTGGCCCCTGAGCCATCGCAGCGCAGGAGCTATCAAAACCGTAGAGAGGAAGAATATCGAGCTCGCCTAACAGGAACGTTGTTGGACGCGTAGCGAGTCGTTCTTTGAGCTTCTCAGTTGACACCTCACGTGCCGCGCCAACCCGATTGTCC
>CAIYWO010000002.1 GCA_903929925.1 uncultured beta proteobacterium
GACAACGTTCACACCGCAATGGTTGCCCGCCAATGCACGCTTCGTCTACTTTGAGGCTGCGGCAGTGATCGTGACGCTGATACTTTTAGGGCGCTGGCTCGAGGCCCGTGCGAAAGGTCGAACGGGCGATGCGATCCAACATCTTATTGAGCTGCAACCTCGCACCGCGCATGTCGTCACATCAAGTGAGAAGATCGTTGACCTCCCAATTGAACAGGTCAAAACGGGTGACTACCTGTTGGTACGGCCAGGTGAACGCCTTGCGACCGATGGTGTTATCACGGAAGGTAGTCCATACATCGATGAGTCGATGATGACTGGCGAACCGATTGCAATAGGCAAGCAGCCCGGAGATCGTGTGACGGGTGGCACCCTAAACACAACGCGAAGCTTCACCTTCCAAGCGACGCATACGGGAAAAGATACCGTGCTTGCGCAGATCGTGCGCATGGTTCAGACGGCACAAGGGGCAAAACTCCCCATCCAAGGCGTTGTTGACCAAATCACGGCATGGTTCGTACCAGCGATTCTCTTTTGTGCTTGTGCCACATTTTTAATCTGGTATTTTGTTGGGCCTGCTCCGCACTTTACACATGCGCTCGTGGCTGCTGTTGCAGTATTAATTATTGCCTGCCCCTGTGCGATGGGCTTAGCAACACCAACCTCCGTCATGGTCGGAACCGGGCGCGCAGCACAGGCCGGCATTCTGTTTCGGCAAGGCGATGCACTGCAAAGACTGCGCGATGTCACGACGATTGCGTTCGACAAAACAGGCACACTAACGCTTGGAAAGCCGCAGGTCACTGATCTTGAGATTCTGGCTTCGACTTACACCTATGATCAGGTGCTCAGTTGGACAGCCGCCATGCAAGCCCATTCTGAGCACCCTATCGCGCGTGCCTTTGTTCAAGCGGCTAGCGACCGTGGGCTTAGTATTCCAGTTGCACACGACTTTCACACCGACACAGGTTCCGGCGCTAAAGCAAGGGTGTCTGATCATTGGGTATCTGCCGGCTCCGAGCGATACATGCATCAGCAAGGAATCAGCGCAGAGAATCAACAGCCACGAATGACGCAGTGGGGTCAAGCTGCAAAAACACCTATTCTTATTGCGATTGATGGTGTGCTTGTTGCGGTTGCTGGTCTTGCTGATCCGATCAAGGCCTCGGCCGCGCCAACGATAGGCTCGCTTAAGGCGGCAGGAATTCGCACAGCAATGATTACAGGTGATCATCCGCTCACCGCTCGCGCTGTAGCAGACACATTAGGTATTGATGCTGTCTACGCGAACGTCTTACCCGCAGGTAAGGTCGAGTGCCTGCAGGCGATGCAAGCAAAGGGGCAAGTTGTAGCCTACGTGGGCGATGGAATCAACGACGCACCAGCCTTGGCAACAGCGGATGTCGGGATTGCGATCGGAACAGGCACTGACGTCGCCATTGAATCCGCGAGCGTGGTGTTGATTTCTGACAATCTGAATGGCCTAGTCAACGCAATAACGTTATCAAAGGCAACATTACGAAATATTCATCAAAATCTTTTTTGGGCCTTCGCCTACAACGCGGCGCTCGTCCCGGTTGCAGCGGGCGCGCTGTATCCAAATTTTGGGATACAGCTGTCTCCTGCTTTTGCTGCTGGAGCAATGGCA
>CAIYWO010000003.1 GCA_903929925.1 uncultured beta proteobacterium
AAATTTTTGGCTGTTGGTGTTTGGTACCTTTGTCGCAGGCTACTACAGCGCTAACGGTCAGCTCTACCGCTTTGCCGCCGCAGAACTCACTGACATCAGCCTCCGGGAAAAGGCAATTTCTTGGGTACTGGCCGGCGGTATCATCGGTGCCGTCGTTGGCCCTAACTTGGCTAACTACACGAAAGATTCATTCGACACACCGTTTTTAGGTGCGTATCTGATATTGACTGTTGCCGGCTTCCTGGGATTACTCGTGATGCACTTCATCGAGTTCCCAAAAGTATCTGCCGCAGAAAAAAAGGCGGCGGGGACTGGTCGCACCGCATGGGAATTACTGAAGCAACCCGTTTTTCTTGTCGCGGCGATAAGCTCGGCGCTTGGTTACGGCGTGATGAATTTGCTGATGGCTGCAACACCCCTAGCAATGAAGGTCTGTGGCTTACCGTTTTCCGATGCCGCCTTTGTGCTTGAATGGCACGTGATTGGCATGTTTGCACCAGGATTTTTTACCGGCTCTTTAATTAAAAAATATGGCACAAGCAAAATCATGTGGCTTGGCATATTTTTAAATTTCGTCTGTATTTTGATCGCGCTGTCTGGCGTGGATGTGATGCACTTTATGTTGGCATCCTTCATCCTCGGCGTAGGTTGGAACTTCCTGTTTACCAGCGCAACAAACCTCGCGATGACCGCCTATCGACCAGAAGAGAAGGATCGCGCTCAGGGTGTGATCAATTTCTTTGTTTTCACCACGATGGCCGTCACTTCGTTTAGCTCAGGCGCGCTCGTAACAACATCAGGCTGGGACATCCTGAACCTCGGTTCATTGTTCCCCGTTGTTTTAATGGGTGTCGCACTGCTTTGGTTACGCTACAAAGACGCTCAAGAGAAAAATAGATCGGTAGCTATTTGAGCTCTTAACGGTTGCGCTGCGCTGCGAGCCCTGCACCAAACAAAATACAGAGACTCGCAATCATTGAGCTAAATGCCAAGGTCGACATACCAGTCAGACCTTGGCCGATCGAGCAACCCAATCCTAAGGCACCACCGACACCCATCAAAACGCCACCGAGCACATAGCGTCTCATCTCACGTGGCGTAGAAAACCCCTGAAGCTGTAATGTGCCCCGCAAAGCGGCAATCACAAACGACCCGAGCAACACGCCACAAATCAAGGCTACCGGAAAACCGAATCGCATACCTGTTGCAATCATTAGGTACTGAATAGTCTCGCCAATCGGTGCGATAAACGTCAATGACACCAAAGGAGTTGGCTCGAACTCATCGGCAGCAAGCCAACCTGTCGCAAGCCACCCGACCACCACCAGCAAACCGACACCAAGACCACCGAATAAGTCTTTCGCACTACGCACAATCATGCCGCGATAGAAAACAAACCAAGCTAACGTCGCAAGCAATAGACCAACAAGAATACGGTTCGATAGCGACGACCACTCATATAGCCCACCCAGAGGAATACTTGTGGTCTGCGCAAGCATTGTTCTTAAAGGGCCCAACACTCCTGACAGTGTCGCGTAGGCTGATATCCCAAGACAAAGCAGCACAACCAATGAGCGCAAATTACCTTGCGCCAACAACACGACGGTACGCGCGCCGCAACCGTTCGCCAGCATCATGCCGTAGCCGAACATGGTCGCACCCAGTGGAAGTAGCAACCACGAAAAGTTTGGCGTGCGATAAATAGCAGTCGAAAAGTCAATCAGCTCAGTGATCGCCAGCAACTGTGTACCGATAATCGCGACAAGCATCGCTAAAGCAAACGATCTGGCTTTGAGCAAGTTTCTGGACTCAACATAATCCTTCACAGCACGATTCAAACAAAATCCTGTCGATTGACCGAGCGCACCGAACGCGACACCAATCGCCAAACCAGACCAGGCAAGTATTTCGTTTGGGGACATTAGGCTCCACTCCCCCAGGTATCGCGTGCAATCGCGTTATACCAAGCCACACCGTGCAGCGCTTCAAGCTTGCGCACTGTATCGCTCGCTTCTCTTGGACTCACGCCACCAGAGCCCTTGACCTCGACGATTTTTCCCTCAGCGACTCGGTATACGCCCGCAACCGAGATGCCATAATCCGGTGCCACCAGGCTGTAACAAGTGTTCGACCAGGAGGCCGTGGCAGCTGGCTTTCCAGCCAAGGCATTCACGATTGCAGCCGCGGCCACTTTCCCTTGCGCGTTCGCACAAAATCCGGACTTGGGCATAGGTGCTGCGATGGTTGCATCACCCACCACATAAATATCTTTGACTTGCGTCGATTCAAACGTATCCGGTTTGACTGGTACCCAGCCACTCTTGTCGGCGACGCCAGCGCGTTCAGCAATCGAACCTGCCTTTTGCGGCGGAATCACATTCAGAACAGCTGCTTTGTGGATCTTTCCGAAATCCGTCTCCACCGACAAGTTTTTAGCGTCAACACGAATTACATTTCCGTCCTTACCCGCAGGGACCCACTCAATCATGTCGCCATAAAAGCGCTTCCATCCATCAAGGAATAGACCTTGTTTCGAAAATGCATCCTTGGCGTCAAGCACCAGAATCTTAGACTTAGGCTTTTGTGTCTTGAAGTAATGCGCCACCATACTGATGCGCTCGTAAGGCCCGGGCGGGCAGCGGTATGGATTAGCGGGCGCCACCATCACAAACGTGCCGCCGTCGGGCATCGCATCGAGCTGCTTTTTAAGCAAGGTAGTTTGTGCGCCAGCCTTCCAAGCGTGTGGGGCTAATAGAGAGGCGGCCTCGTCATACCCTTCAAGCTTATTCCAGAGGAAATCGATGCCTGGCGACAGTACCAACTTGTCGTAAGCGAGCGTTTGACCACCAGCAAGCTTAAGTGTCTTCGCAGTACCGTCAGCACTTTGTGCGAAGTCATGAACGACTCTTACACCTATGCTGCGCAGCTCGTCAAAACCGTGCCCTTGCGCCTCAAATGTTCGCAGTCCACCCAAATACAGATTCGTAAACGGGCAGGTGTAAAACTTCTGGGCTGGCTCCACTAAGGTGACGTCAATAAGTGGATTGCGCTGCTTGATATATTTTGCGGCCGTTGCGCCGCCAAAGCCTCCACCGACAACGACCACCCGCCCGGCAGACTGCTGAGAAAACGCTGGAGCACTGACGGTCCAACCTGCGGCAAGTGCCGCCTGCCCAGCTGTGGCCAACCAACGGCGACGAGAAAATTTGGGTCCGGCATTCATTATTTTTTGACTCCTGCAGGCGCGAACCCCTTGGCATCCAGCTCAGAAAAGTATGCAGCAAGCGCAGCGACCTCATCGTCGCTATACCCTTTGGCAAGACGATTCATGATGGTGGTGCCGGCTGGGGCTTGATTAGACTTATAGGCAAGCAATTGCGCTTTCAGAACCGCCTCAGGCTTGCCAGCAATAACGGGGATACTTGTCGCTAACTTAGGATCGGAGACATGACAGTTCAAGCAGGTACCTGCCAAAAGGGATACGTCGAGTAACCCTTGCGCGCGCGCACCAGACCAAGGCGTCGCAGCGATCAGCGCAGCAGGTGCAATACCAGCCAACAAAACTAAACTATTTTTTAATCGTAAATAGAGGGAAAACATATCCGCCTTTAGGCTCCGTGGACACTGAACTCGACAAGGTTAATAGCTCAACATCATATCGAAGAAGCGCTGAGGAACGAAAGACGGATTTATTTTTTTTATATTACTTCAGCTTATTAAGAGGGAATCCACGCAGCACCTTTAGCGAGCCGCGTCAGTCCTCGCCAACTGTGCGTCTCTCGGCTGATTGCGGGCCAAAGTCTGAGCAACAGCTCTGCGGTGGCAAAAGCGTCGGAGGCGGCTTGGTGCCGAACCGCACATTCGATGTTGAAATGCGTGAGCCAGTCATCCAAAGCCTTAGCATGCACATTACCGCCGAATATGCGTGCGAGTGGCGCAATATCAAGCCACTGGGCTTTCAAAGCTTCTAAGTTATAGGAGCGGTAGGCGCGACGAATCATCCCTGCATCAAAGGCCGCATGATAGGCCAACAAGGGAGAGGATCCCACCCAAGCACGAAAGTTCTCTAGCGCCACCTCAGGCGCTTCGCCCTGCGTTTGTGCCTCTGCGCCAATACGGTGAATCAAAATATTGTCTTTGGCCGAGGGCTGCGTCTGTCGCAAAACAACTTCAAAACTATCACCGAGGATCACGCGCAAGTTTTTCGTGATCGGATCTTGCCGCAATGCAACCGCTGCGATCGCCAACAGCCGATCACTTGCGGGATTCAGGCCAGTTGTTTCCACATCGACCATGATCCATCTCTCGGGAGTCGCGTGCTCTCTACCTCTAACAATACCTAACCAACCCATCAGGGCGTTCAAAAGGCTATCGCGCATAGTCCAGCTCCAAGCGTTGCTGCAACGAGCGAATTCTGGCCATTGATTCTTTCAAAATACTGCGATCAACCGCGTTCAAGCCATCGATATCTAGCGCGTTGGGATTATTCGCGATTGCATCCCCATCAATTTGGATCGCCAAGCGCATCGTTTGCAAAAACTGAAACGCAGCAATCCAGGCATCTGTTTCGGTTTGCGCCAAACCGAAGGCTCGTCCGATCGCGGCCAAGCGATCCTGGGTATTCAGTTCTTCGATACCCAAAGCTAAGGCATAGACGCGTGCGGTTTCAACCACAATCGCTGTGCCTTGTAGTTTTAAATCGATGACCGACTTACCTTCTAGTTTCTTTGTTTCTAAGGATCCCAACCAATTCAGAGGCACTTGGTTTACAAGCGCTGCATCGGCCATTAGTTTGACGAAACGGGGGGTACGCATGGCCGCAGTTTTGACTTCATCTCTTAGGCCTTTAAGTAAATCCACATTACCCGCCAAGCCTCGACAGTCAAAAAATATCCCTGCATTAAGCAAGTCCTCCGGATGACCATGTTCGATCCAATGCATGAATCGCTTTTTCCACTCATCGATAGTCAGACACAACGCAGGATTGCTGGCCATAATATTGCCTTTACACAGCGGATACCCGCAGGCATCTAGCGCGGCATTCACCTCTTCTGCAAATACCAGGTAACGATTTTTTTCCCCAGGAGCACCCGTCGGTTGATACATCAATGCATTGTCTTGATCTGTCGCAATCGTTTGTTCGCTTCGCCCTTCAGAGCCGAGCGCAATCCAAATGAATCCGTTCAGATCGAGTCCGTGCGACTGAGCGAGCAAAGTAATTAAGCGAGCAGTCAACACATCGTTCAAATGACTCACAAGAAAGGTCAGCTGCCTCGCGCTAACCCCCTGCCCTAATAAATTGCGTGTAAATCTGCGAATGTTGGAGGCGCACTCCTTCAACCCTTCCACATCATCCGTCTGGCGGATCAGCGAGCAGATCGTTCCCAGCGACTGGCGCTGTAAAGAAAACAAATCTCGTTCTGAAATCAAGCCAACGATACGCTCTCGCAGATCGACGATTGGCACATGACGAATCTCATAGCGAGACATCAAAACTGCCGCCGACTCGGCCGTATGATCAACCGTGAGCGTCTTGACCCCCTTTGTCATGACGTCACCTATTGGTGTATCCAGACTCAAGCCTGCCAACGTCACGCGCTCAAGCACGTCATACCGGGTGAGAATTCCTAGCAACGCGTCCTCGTCTGAAACGACCAACATCGATCCGATGCGCTTTTCATGCATCACGGTCAGTGCTTCACGCAGCGGCGTTTGCTCAAGAGTTGTCAGAGGCGCTCGACGAATTAAGTCGCCCAAGCGGGTCTCTAGCGACTGTTCTAGCAAGGCCTTTGATGCAAAATTATTTCGCAATGCCTGACGTGACTGCTCTAACAATATCCAGACACGGTTGTGGATGAAATCACGAAACGGCTTCGAGCGACCAACAAGAACTTGCATTGCGGCATCGGGAAGTGTCAAACAGAAACAATCACCGATCGCCGTATAGGTCGCAGCAACCGGTCGAGCAGCCAGACTTGCACTCACAGAAAAGAGCTCTCCCGCCTCGAGCTCAAATGCAGACTCGGTCAGGCCAGGTGAGGTGCGCTTGCCCGAGACGCGACCTTGCCGAATTAGGTAGAGAAACGCTGGGGGGCCATCTGCCGGCGAAAGGATGACCTCGGCGGGCCCGTAGTAGACCTCACTCGAGGACTCAACAAAAAAATCTACGTCGGACGCCGCCATATCCGAGAAAGGCAAGCGCTGCATAATTTGCTGACGTAGATTTTGTATCAAACTCGAAGAAATCATGTCCACCCCTCCTTCAGCCTCGAACCACTCACTTTGCCTTACCCCATTATGAACCCCAACGTCGGCTCTGGTAACCCCTAGTATCGGGTTAACACTAGTGTGAGAGCGGTTGTATTCTGGTAGCCCAAGCAGTCTAATGACGCGAGAGCAAACAACTTGCGACGCGTCATCTGAATGACCTCCAAGACAAGTTGTTGCGCTGCAGCATATTTTTCCATTTCACGGAGACACAACATGTCTGTCATTGCATCGCGCCGTAAATTTTTCTCGACTGCCGCAGCCGCAGGTACCGCCACAGCGTTGGGCGTGCCCATGGTTGCCAAGGCTCAAAATGCCCCAATCACCATGCGCTTTCAAAGCACCTGGCCTGCAACGGACATTTTCCATGAGTATGCGTTAGATTACGCAAAGAAAGTCAATGAAATGGCTGACGGCCAGCTCAAGATTGAGGTTCTCCCCGCAGGCGCGGTCGTGAAGGCCTTCGACTTGCTAGATGCCGTGTCGGCCGGAACCCTTGATGGCGGCCATGGCGTGCTGGCTTACTGGTATGGCAAGAACACAGCTGTTGCTCTCTGGGGCTCGGGTCCTTCCTTCGGTATGGATGCGAACATGCTGCTGGCTTGGCACGAATACGGTGGTGGTAAAGCTCTGCTGACCGAAATTCAAAAGGCAATGGGCGTGAACGTTGTATCGCTCGTGTACGGTCCAATGCCTACCCAACCTTTCGGCTGGTTCAAGAAGCCGATCACCAAGGTTGAGGAAATGAAAGGCGTGAAGTTCCGCACAGTCGGCCTCGCAATTGACATGTACACAGCCATGGGCGCTGCCGTGAACGCCCTGCCCGGTGGCGAAATCGTTCCTGCTCTGGACAAAGGTCTCTTGGACGGCGCTGAATTCAACAACGCTTCGTCAGACTTGAATTTGGGCTTTGCCGACGTATCAAAAGTCTGCATGCTGCAAAGCTTCCACCAGAGCGCCGAGCAATTTGAAATCGTGTTTAACAAAGGCAAATACGACGCCCTGCCCAAGCACCTCAAGAGCGTCTTGGCCGTTGCTTCGCAAGCGGCTAGCGCTGATATGTCATGGAAAGCAATTGATCGCTACTCTACTGACTACCTGAAGTTGCAGAAAGATCGTAGCGTGAAGTTTTACAAGACTCCAGACGCCATTCTCCAGCGCCAACTACAGATTTGGGACGAGATGATTGCAAAGCGTTCCGCTGAAAACCCACTGTTCAAAAAAGTACTCGATTCACAGCGTGCTTTTGCTGAGCGCGCAGGTCGTTGGGCTGGCGATACAAACGTCAACTTCCGTATGGCCTACAACCACTACTTCGCACCAAAGAAAGCAGGCTAACCGCCTACTGATGTGTCGCGAAACTCGGGTGGCTACTTGTGACTAAGTAGCCACCCGATTTTTATACGCGGGGTGATCAACTCCGTATCAATGTAGGTAAAAAGAATGAACAAATGGCTCTGGCGCATTGACGCAATTTCAACTTTTGTTGGCAAAACCTTCGCTTGGTTGATTGTTGCCCTAACGTTGCACGTCTCGTGGGAAGTTTTCGCGCGTTACTTGTTTAATCGTCCCAGCGCTTGGGCCTTTGATCTGCAGTTGATGTACTACGGCATTATGTTCATGATGGCAGGTGCCTACACCCTTGCAAAAAATGGACATGTACGAGGCGATATTCTGTATGGCTTTCTGCCACCACGTGCGCAAGCCAGTCTCGACCTCGTCCTTTACATTTTATTTTTCATTCCCGGGGTGTTGGCCATGGTTTGGGCAGGCTGGACATACGCCGCTGAGTCTATCGCCATCAATGAGCACTCCTCGCTCATGGCAGACGGCCCACCAGTTTATCCTTTCAAAGCCTTTATCCCGATCGCTGGATTCTTTCTTCTGATCCAAGGCTTCGCGGAAATCGCACGTTGTGGCATGTGCATTCGATCGGGCGAGTGGCCCGAGCGCGAAGCCGATGTACAAGAGGTGGACGTCGAGAAACTGAAAGAAATGGTTCACGTCAAAGACGAAGATATCGCAAAGACAGACCGCTATGTTGTCGCGCAGGAGCAAAAGAAATGAAATTACCCAAGGCAATATGGTTCGGTTTTGCGTGTATCGGTATCGTCATCGCGATGATCGCCTTCTTAACACCTTGGGCCGCGTTAACGTCAGGCCACATCGGCCTCATCATGCTTGCGCTTATTGTCGTGATGATCATGTTGGGCTTTCCCACAGCCTTTACGCTGATGGGCATGGGTGTCATCTTCACCTTCTTTGCCTACTTTATGCAGGCACCAGACTTCGCAGGGCGCGCGATCGGACAGACGCTCAATCTTATGGTTCAGCGCACGTACGCGACGATGACGAACGACGCGTTGATTTCTATCCCCTTGTTCGTGTTCATGGGTTACTTGGTTGAACGCGCGAACCTGATTGAAAAGCTGTTTCAATCTCTGCACCTCGCACTAGCCAGACTGCCAGGTTCACTTGCGATTGCAACGCTCGCCACCTGCGCTATTTTTGCCACGGCTACCGGTATTGTCGGCGCTGTGGTCACGCTGATGGGTTTGCTCGCCATGCCGGCAATGCTCAAGGCAGGCTACAGCGTGCGCCTCACCGCTGGTGTCATCACCGCGGGTGGTTGCCTAGGGATCTTGATTCCGCCCTCAGTGCTCTTGATCGTTTACGGCGCCACAACTGGAACGTCGGTTGTTCAACTCTACGCAGGCGCGCTCTTCCCAGGGGTCGGCTTAGCCCTTCTTTATGCAATCTACGTGATGATTGTGGCGAAGATCTGGCCAGACATGGCGCCGCCACTTCCAGAAAAGGATCGCTTTATTCCTTTGCCAGCGGGCTCAAAGTCGATTGAATCCCAGGGTTTTAAGCTAGCAGCGCCAGGCTTGTTGTCCAATTTCTTCAAGAGCAAGCGCGACCCAGCAGTCTCGCGTCAATACATGAATCGCAACGTTGTTTTAGTCATGTTGCCTTTGCTCGTTACTGTGTTGCTGAGTCTTGTGATTTATCGAGTCGTGACAACGCCTGAGGTGGTGTACGACATTCCAGCTGAATTAAGCCTCTCAAATAACACCAATGCAGACTCTGGAGGACTTGCTGAGCCTCCCTCAGAATCAGCCCCTGAGCCTCTTGGTTCGGCAAAGCTTGCACCAGCGGCTCCTGCTGCACCGGCTGCGGACGCAGTCGCAAAAGAGCCGCCGAAGCAACTTGATCGTCTGAGCGCACCGACTGGCTTCTGGATCTATGTTGCGGTTGCCGCCTTAATTTTGGCAATTTTTTACGTGACTCTGACGTGGGCCAGATTAGAGGTGTTCCGCTTGCTGGCGCAATCCTTCTTTCCGCTTGTGATATTGATTGCCGCGGTTCTGGGATCAATTGGCTTTGGCCTGGCGACACCGAGCGAGGCTGCGGCGATGGGTGCACTTGGCGGTGCGTTGCTGGCGTTGGCTTATCGACGCCTCACCTTCCCGGTCATTAAGGAATCTGTGTTTCTGACCGCCAAGACTAGCGCAATGGTGTGTTGGCTGTTTGTCGGCTCGTCGATTTTTTCCGCTGCCTTTGCGCTGCTTGGTGGCCAACAAGTGATTGAAAAATGGGTGCTATCGCTCGGTCTTACCCCCGTCGAATTCATGCTGTTGGCACAAATTTTAATTTTCTTGTTAGGCTGGCCTCTCGAGTGGACAGAGATCATCGTGATCTTTATGCCGATCTTTGTGCCGCTACTTGCACAGTTTGGTATTGACCCTCTGTTCTTTGGGTTGCTCGTAGCCTTGAACTTACAAACAGCCTTCCTGTCGCCCCCAGTCGCGATGGCTGCGTTCTACCTCAAAGGGGTTTCTCCTCCCCATGTCACGCTTAACCAGATTTTTATTGGCATGCTGCCGTTCATGGGCATACAGATTTTGGCGATCTTCTTGCTCTACATGTTCCCAGCGATTGGGCTCTGGCTACCCAGCGTTCTTTATAAGTAGTCATCATGCTTAAGACAGTAGAAGTCGCGTATGGCCCCGGTACTGCCGTTGTTTGGCTGAACCGGGTGGAGAAGCAAAATGCCATCAATGCGCTCATGGCGAATGAACTCATTGAGGTGTTCGAAGGCTTAGCGAGCGATCCGGAAGTTAATGCGATCGTTCTGGCATCTAAAGCGACGGCCTTTTGTTCGGGCGTGGATTTGGAATGGATGCACAGCGCAGCGCAGTCAGACGAAGGCCAACAATACAAGGCTCTATCGTTAATAGAACGTTTGCTTCAAACACTCCGCGCGTCTGTTAAGCCGGTTATCGCCCGAGTCAATGGCGAATGCATCGGCCTTGGTGCGACCTTGGTCGCTTGTTCGGACGTTGCATTTGGAAGCCGCACCGCGACATTTTCATATTCCGAGACAAGGATGGGGCTTGTTCCCACCTTATCAGCCCCTCACCTCGTTCGGGCGATTGGTCAGCGCGCAGCGACGCGCTGGTTACTTGCTGGGGAAACGTTCACAGCGTCCGAGGCATGGCGCTTAGGCCTGCTGCACGATGTGTCCGAGGACTACGAGTTAGATGGAAATGTAAATGCATTTCTCGGCTCGCTGACACTTACGCAAGCACCTTGTGTTCAACAAACGAAAAAGACGGTCCAAAGTCTCGATGCAGCAGAACAGCAGTTGGTTGCGAAAGATTTGGTCGTGCTGTCTTTGAGTGCGCAGCGTAGCGAGCCCGGGCTGGAGGGGATGGCAGCGTTTCTAGAGAAACGTTTACCATCCTGGGCTCCGCCGCGCGATCTGGAGTCTTAGAGCTTCATATGCTTGGGCAGGAACGTTGCAAGTTCCGGCACAAAATATAGGAATAGGACTGCAGCTACCATCAATAAGAACAAGGGGAATGACACACGCGCGATGTAAGGAAGTTCGCGCCCAGTCATACCCGACAAGACAAACAGATTAAATCCGACTGGCGGAGTGACCTGCGCCATCTCAACCACAAAAACAATAAAAATTCCAAACCAGATCAAATCAATGCCCGCTGCTGTGACTGTTGGAAGCAGCACGCCCATCGTCAGCACGACCATCGAAATGCCATCCAAAAAACATCCCAGGATGATAAAGAAGACCATCAACACCAAGATCAGCCCAAACTGCGACAAACCGAGGGTTCCAATCCACTCTGCCAAGGCACGCGGCAAGCCAATGTATCCCATGGATAGAGTCAAAAACTGCGCGCCTGCAAGAATCAAGGCAATCATGCAATACAAACGTGTTGCACCCAGCAACGAGCCTTTAAATGTTTCCCAGGTTAAAGAACCCTGGGCGACAGAAACGATAAGCGATCCAAGGACGCCGATGGCAGCAGCCTCGGTTGCAGTCGCTACCCCACTGTAAATAGAGCCAAGCACTGCGGTAATCAGTAACAAGACCGGAATCAAGTGTCTTGACTGATACAGCTTCTGCTTGAACGACATCTCTGCGTCTGCCAAGGGGACTTGATCTGGGTGGCGTACCGCCCAAAAAACGATATAGCCCATGAATAACAGCGCCAAAAATATACCTGGCAATACACCTGCAATGAAGAGCTTCGCGATGGACACTTCTGCTGCCACGCCATACACAATCATGATGATCGACGGCGGGATCAGCAAGCCAAGCGTACCCGCACCTGCGAGCGTACCAATCACCATATCGTCCGGGTATCCGCGACGTTTGAGCTCCGGTAGCGTCATCTTGCCGATCGTGGCACAAGTTGCGGCAGAGGAGCCAGAGACCGCAGCAAAGATCGCACAGCCGATGACGTTGGTATGCAGCAAGCGTCCAGGCAATTTATTTAGCCAGGGCGCCAAGCCTTTAAACAAATCTTGCGACAGGCGAGTACGAAAAAGAATCTCCCCCATCCATAAGAAGAGAGGCAACGCGGTGAGCGTCCAGCTCGAGGATGCACCCCAGATCGTAATGGCCATCGCATCGCCCGCAGGTCTGGAAGAGAACAGCTCCATTCCAATCCAAGCAGTACCGGCTAGTGTCAGACCAACCCAAACTCCACCCGCCAAGAACCCGAAGAGCGAGACGATCAACAACGTCACAATAAAAATATCATTCATGGCGTTGTTGCTCCTCGGCATCCATACCGGATTCATCGCCACGTATGCGGCCAACGATTAAATCAATGAAAGCAATCAGAAGCAAGATCGTTCCAACCGCCATCCCCAACTGAGGGATCCAGAGAGGCGTTGCGTCATTGCTCGTAGAAATATCGTTAAAGACGTACGAATCGATCACAAGCTTGGTGCTGAAGACTGCGAGTGATAACGCAATCGCGACCCCCACCGCTAACGCAGCAATATCCAAACGCCGCTTACCAGCAGGCGCGAGCGCGTTCAACACGAGCGTTACACGAATATGCTCGCCGTGACGCAGCGTTGACGCCAACGCTAAGAAGCCAGCCGAAGCCATGAAATATCCCGCGTAGGCATCGAGTCCCGACACATGGAACTCGAGCTGACGGCTCAGGATACTAGTCAGCACGGCAAGTAAAACACCCACCATACAAACCGCCGCCAAAAATTCGGCGGCGGAGTACATCCCATTTAATAGCTTACGCATTTTTTACTTTTTGAGAGCGTCAACAATAGCCTGGCCGTCTTTGCCGGCTTTCTTCAGATAGTCTGCGAGCATTTTTTGACCGATCTCATTCAAGCCTTTGGTCAGCTCGGCGGAAGGCTGAATCACCTCGCCACCGTTCTTTTTCCATGCAGCCAGATACTCGTTTGTCTTGGATTCAGAGATCTTCCAACCACGCTCTTCAGCTTTAGCAGCCTCGGCCAACAGGGCTTTACGTGTGGCTTCGTCCAAGGCATCAAAGGCCTTCTTGTTCATGATGACCGCATTCTTGGGGATCCAAGCTTGGTTGTCATAGAACTTCTTGATGTATTCGTAGGTCTTGGTGTCAACGCCAGTCGCGCTAGAGGAGATCATGGAGTCCATCACGCCTGTTGCCATGGCTTGTGAAACTTCAGCCGCTTGAATCGTCACGGGTTGGGCACCAACGAGCTCAGCAATTTTGGCAGTCGCTGGGCTGTATGAACGCCACTTCAAACCCTTCATATCCGCAACACTCTTGAGGTCACGGTTAGAGAAAATGCCCTGTGGTGGCCATGGCACTGCAAACAACAGCATCATGCCCTGTGAAGCCAGCTTCTTCTCAAGATAAGGCTTTTGAATGGCAGCAAGCTTCTTAGCGCCTGCGTAGCTACTTACCAAGAAAGGTACGCCATCAAGCTCATAAATCGGATCTTCGTTGGCAAAGTTAACCAGCAGAATCTCACCGAGTTGTGCCTGGTTGCCTTGCACAGCGCGCTTGATCTCAGGCGCTTTGAAGAGTGAAGCGTTCGGATGAACCGTAATATTCAGCTTACCACCTGTCGCTTTTGCGACGTCTTTAGAGAACTCGACCAAGTTTTCAGTATGGAAGATCGAGGGTGAGTAAGCCGTGGGCAGGTCCCACTTCGTCTGGCTTTGAGCCGAAAAGCCAACGGTTGCCAACAAACTTGCAACAACGACCGATAAGGTTTTACGCATGAGGAGATCCTTGAGCGAGAAAATGGGTACCTAGCGAGCTAGGCCTTCTTTAAAAGTCTTCTGACTTGGTTCGTGAGTGTAGGCGTACATGCCTTTCATCACAACCAACCAACCCTTAAATAAGGGTAAACACTAGAGTACCCGTTTTTTGACTGCTACGCACCAGAGTCTGTAGTATCCAATTTTTATTCTTTGCAACACAAAAAGGAATTCGGGATATGTCATCGCCGTTCGCCGTATACGTCACCGCAATCGGCGGTCCAGAGGTGCTTAAACCTCAAAATATTCCTATGCCCGTGCCCAAACCAACCGAGGTTGTGATTGCGCACACGGCCGTCGCTGTCAATTTTGTCGACATCTATTTACGCGCTGGACAACCTCACTCGCACAACCCCACCCCGCCGTTTATCCCGGGCGTAAGTGCCGTTGGACGCATCGTCGCGATCGGGTCGGAGGTCAAGGATCTAACCGTTGGGCAAAAAGCCACCTACACGAACGCAGGAGTCGGCAGCTATTGCACACACGTGGCACTCCCCGCCGAACGTGTCATCCCCGTTCCGGAATCGTTGGACGATGTGCGAGTCGCTGCAGGGCTTGTGCGCGCCCTCACCTCGCAATATCTGCTCAAGCAAATGCGTGACCTCAAGCCTGGCACACGTGTTTTAGTGCATGCCGCTGCGGGTGGCGTTGGTCAAATTCTCGTGCAATGGGCCAAACGTCTAGGGTTAATCGTTATCGCCACTGCTGGCAGCGAAGCGAAGATTCGCACAGCACATGAACTTGGTGCAGATGAGGCGATTAACTACCGTACCCACGACTTTGTCACCGAAGTCAATCGTCTCACAAACGGCAAAGGCGTCAGTGTTGTCTTCGACTCCGTCGGCAAAGACACCTTCGAAGGGTCGCTGAAATGCCTGGAGCCGAAGGGCCTTGTCGTTAACTACGGAACAGCCTCTGGACAAGTCGAAGGATTTGCCCTGCAGGATCTCCACAGCAAATCTCTTTGGGTATGTCGCCCAACACTGCGCACCTATGTGGCAGATCGTGAGAACATGCTAGCGATGAGCAAAGAAGCGTTTGAGATTCTTGGAGATCCAACCATACGTCTCGATATTGAGAAGCTCTTACCACTTAGCCAAGCAAGCGAGTCACATCGTCTCTTGGAAGGCCGGACCACGCAGGGTGCCATTGTTTTAATCCCTGACGATTTATTTAAAAATTAAACCCTAGGAGACTCACATGCGCTTGATCAAAACAATGTTGGCTGCAGCAATCGCTCTTTCCGCAATCGGCACAGCCGCTCACGCAGAGTACCCAGATAAGCCAATCAAGATGTTGGTCGGCTACGCACCAGGTGGCGCAGCAGACAAGCTTATTCGTCCGATTACGGACCGTCTGTCAAAGATACTTAAGCAGCCTTTCGTCATCGACTACAAGCCGGGCGCAGGCGCGTCACTTGCGGCAGATCTGACAGCTAAAGCACCCGCCGACGGCTACACCCTGCACATTACAGACTCGGGGCCAATGACGATCTTGCCGCATATGCGCAAGCTCGGCTATGACCCCCTCA
>CAIYWO010000004.1 GCA_903929925.1 uncultured beta proteobacterium
GCAAGCCCCTTCGCTGATCGCTGAGCGCTGGGTGTTTTTTGCCCAAGCCAAGCATCCGCAGAATTTGTATTACCAGGTGGTGGGCTAATCGAATAAAGCCCTACGCACAAAGCAAAACGCCAACCTTCCGGTTGGCGTTTTTACTACAGCGCTTGGCTGTTTGATTGGTTGCGCGAGAAGGATTTGAACCTTCGACCTTTGGGTTATGAGCCCAACGAGCTACCAGGCTGCTCCATCGCGCGGTAAGGCTTTAATTATACGCTGTTATCAAACTTCAGGCGTTTCGGTGGCAGCAACTTCGGTGCGCTCAACCAATTCGACCAAGGCCATGGGCGCGTTGTCGCCGACACGGAATCCCATTTTCAAAATACGGGTGTAGCCACCGGGACGGGCCTTGAAACGCGGGCCGAGCACGTCGAACAATTTGCTCACGCTATCGCGATCGCGCAGACGATCAAAGGCTAGTCGGCGGTTCGCCACGGTCGACTCTTTGGCCAGTGTGATCATGGGTTCAACCACGCGGCGCAATTCCTTGGCCTTGGGTACCGTTGTTTTAATTGCTTCGTGCGCAATGAGCGAATTCATCATGTTGCGAAGCATGGCCAAGCGGTGTGAGCTTGTCCGATTGAGTTTGCGTAGTCCGTGTCCGTGGCGCATGGTAGATTTCCTTTTTTTGATTCGAAGGCAGCCGTATCAGGTACTGCCCGCAGCGCTAGGCCTTTGCAGGCCTGCAATAAAGCGAATTAACGCTTATCCAAAGTGGCTGGCGGCCAAGCTTCAAGCTTCATGCCCAAAGTCAAACCGCGGGAAGCCAGCACTTCTTTGATTTCATTGAGTGACTTGCGACCCAGGTTAGGCGTCTTGAGCAACTCGTTTTCGGTACGCTGAATGAGGTCACCGATGTAGTAAATGTTTTCTGCTTTCAGGCAGTTAGCCGAACGCACCGTGAGTTCGAGCTCGTCTACCGGGCGCAGCAGAATCGGGTCAAACTTGGCTTCGCGGCCGGCACTCGGTGCGCCAAAGCCAGGCAATTCATTGCCTTCGAGTTGGGCGAACACAGCCAATTGCTCAACCAGAATGCGGGCCGAAGAACGCACAGCGTCTTCCGCACTCACCGCGCCATTGGTCTCAATATCGACAACAAGCTTGTCCAAATCGGTGCGCTGTTCTACACGGGCGCTTTCGACCACATAGCTCACGCGCTTGACTGGGGAAAAAGAGGCATCCAGGATCATGCGGCCAATGGACTTGGTAGGCTCGTCGCCGTGGCGGCGCATAGAGCCAGGCACATAACCACGACCTTTTTCGACCTTAATCTGCATATCGAGCTTGCCGCCAGTAGACAAATGGGCAATGACGTGATCAGGATTGATGATCTCGACGTCATGCGGCGTCTGGATATCAGAAGCGACTACCACGCCCTCAACATCTTTGCGAAGGCTCAGCGTTACTTCATCACGGTTGTGCAACTTAAAGACTACGCCCTTCAGGTTGAGAAGGATATTGACAACATCCTCTTGCACACCATCAATGGAGGAGTACTCATGGAGTACGCCTGCGATAGTGACTTCCGTGGCTGCATAGCCAGGCATGGAGGACAACAGGACGCGCCGAAGCGCATTTCCCAACGTGTGGCCATAACCGCGCTCAAAAGGCTCTAAGGCGACCTTGGCCCGGTTGAGGCTGATTTGTTCAACGGTGATCGACTTGGGTTTCAACAAACTATTCTGCATTTCCACTTCCTCTCAATACCCCTGACTCGTTACA
>CAIYWO010000005.1 GCA_903929925.1 uncultured beta proteobacterium
AAACAGCAAAGCCGTCAGCGCAACGGAAGTGGCTCGCAGCTCTTTAGAGCGACTTCACGCAGTCAATCCAAAGCTCAACGCTGTCGTACAACAAGACGACGAGTGGACGCTTAGTCAGGCCCAAGCCGTGGACCAACGCATCGCCAAGGGAGAAGTGCTGCCCTTGGCTGGTGTACCAATTACCGTCAAAGACAATATCTGGGTGGAGGGCCAAGTCATCACGCAGGGGTCGCTACTCTTCAAGGATTTTGTCGCACCAAAAGACGCTTGGGCTGTCACACGACTAAAGGAATTAGGTGCAGTAATCATCGGCATCACCAACTGTTCAGAGTTCGCATGCAAAGGCGTCTCGAATAACCTGGTCTACGGCAAGACACGCTCGCCTTGGGATCTCGAGCGCACGCCCGGCGGATCCTCGGGCGGCGCAGTCAGCGCACTTGCCGCTGGTGTCGGGGCTCTGGCACTTGGCACTGACGCGGGCGGTTCGATTCGCCGCCCTGCTGCACATTGTGGTCTAGTAGGTATGAAGCCAACGTTCGGTCTGGTTCCTTGCGGACCTGGATTCGACGAGCCAAACTTTGGCCTATCCGTCAACGGACAAATTGCAAGAACCGTTGATGATGCTGCACTGATGTGGAAACATTTAGTCCAGTTCAAGCACAGCGACTGGGGTTCGCAGTGGCACACCAACACCTCGCCGCAGGTCAAACTCGATGAAGCGCCTTCAAAGAAATTACGAATCGCCTACAGCCATGACATCGGCTGTAACTTTGCAATTGACGCAGACGTAAGAGAGGTTGTGGAAAGCGCGGTCCGTTCGCTTGAAAAAGACGGCTACGCAGTCGAGGTCGCAGCCCCCGTATGGCCGCAAGGCGTGCACACCTACCCGTTACTTAAGCTGCAACAAGCGGGTCTAGCCGCCCTACATGGTAAAGCGTATGACTCAGATCCCTCGCAGATAGATCCTGATATCGCAGCACAAATTGTTTTAGGCAGAACCTACTCGGCCGTTGAAATCGCAGACATATTACTTCTGCGTGAACATATCTATGCCGCGTATGCGAAGTTTTTCGAACAATTCGATATTCTTCTTTGCCCGACAACACCCACCGTGTCGTGGTCAGTCGATGAGCTTGGTCCGAAGATGATTGGGGGGCTAGAGGCAGGCCCTCGCGGGCATGCCGTCTACACCCCACTGTTTAATTACTGCCAAGCCCCAGCTTGCACGGTTCCAGTGGGGCTTGCACGAGGGTTACCGGTCGGCCTACAAATCGTGGGACCGAGATACCAGGACACTATGGTGCTGAACCTAGCCAAACATGTTGAACGTCTCGGCGGACATTCTGCACGTCCGCCGCTATGGAACTCCTAATTTTATTAGACACTACTTGGTAAAGCCTGCCCAAACCCCTTAACAATGAAATCAATTGATGGGGAATCTAGCATCGTCATATGACTTCCAGGTACGCCATATAACGTAACACCAGAGAGAGTTAAATCTGACCAAGATTTCGCAGACTCAACGCCCTTTTGATCTAGGCCATCCTCCGGTACGAATAATTCAATCGGGGCACGAATAGCTCTAGGTTGATATCGATATCGCAAGTGTTCGCTCTTGATCATAAGCCCGAGCACTCGCTTGGCCCAAGAGGACGGAGTGCCTGGCGGAATCAACCCTTGACTGACAAAACGCTCAACAAATCTTGAGAATGTTTCTGTCTCATCATCCGAATAGTCAACTCCAAAATCTTTTGCTGTTTCCCGAAGAAAATCATGCAAATCTTTTTCTACAGGCGCCTCACCAACAAATTTTGCCTGCGAATCTAAAATAACGACACGCTCAATTGAATAGCCCAACTCCTCCAATCTTTGTGCAAGGGCGTGACATACATTCCCCCCAAAAGACCATCCCATCAGAGTGATCGGCCCTGAGACTTCGAGCGACATAATCGCGTCTGCATATGCGTTCGCCATCTCTTCAATTGACTGGTGCGGCTCCTCGTTGGGCTCACTACCCTTTGCCTGCAGACCCCACACCGAAAAAGAAGGCGGAAGCAGATTCGCAAGCTCACGATAAGTGATTGAGTTTCCACCTGCAGCTGGCAGACAAAATACTATCTTTTCGCCAGTGCCATGTTTAAGCGGCAAAAGTGGTTGATAGGCATAAACCGGATCGAAATCAGTCAAAAATCGACTAATCCCTTCTAAAGTTGAATCTTCGAAGAGCTTGCGCAACGGTAGTGTGACGCCAGTCCTATCCCTCAAAACTGCGACAAGCCGCATAGCAAGAAGTGAATGTCCACCTAAACTAAAAAAGTTATCATCCAAGCCAACTTGCTTAGCGCCGGTCAATTCAGCAAAAGCGTTTGCCACCAGCACCTCAACCGGCGACCTCGGGCATCGATAATCGACTCCAGAAGCTCCAAAGTTCGGTTCAGGTAATTGTCTGCGATCAAGCTTACCGTTTGCGGTTAGCTTAAATGACTCCACAAACATGAATGCCGCAGGAATCATATGGTCTGGAAGCCTTTCTAAAAGGAAGTTTCGCAGTTCGCCCACATTTAATGCCGCATTTGGATCGTCAGTGACAATGTATGCAACGATACGAGTCTCTCCCAAATACTCCCAAGGGATGACCGCAACTTGCCTGATATCTTTCGCTAACGCGAGCGCTGACTCAATTTCCGTTAATTCAATTCTAAAACCGCGAACTTTGACCTGCTGGTCTGCTCTGCCGTGAAAATCCAGAAGGCCAGATGATCTCCAAGATGCCAGGTCCCCCGTCCGATACATGCGCTGCCCAGACAGACCGAAGGGACAAGCTAGGAAACGCTCAGCGGTCATACCAGGTCTATCCAAATATCCGCGCGCCAAACCAATACCACTTACATACAGTTCACCGACAACACCGATAGGAACAGGATTCAATTGCGAGTCGAGAATATAAACAGGCTTATTTGGTAGCGTTCTACCAATACTGATTTTTCCATATTCTCGATCCTCAACGTTCAACGGATCGATAGGACTATTGATACTTGCACCGACAGTTACCTCAGTAGGCCCATAGCCGTTGCTCATTCTCCGGCCATGCGCAAATTTTTCTACAATGGATGGCGGACATGTCTCCCCAGCTACGGTCAAACTCCGGACAGAAATAATATCGTCTGAGTTCAGCTCCGCTAATAGTGAAGGCGGTAAAGCTGCGTACGTAACCCCACATTCCTTCAAAATTTTAGGCAAACTAACTGGGTCTCGAAGTTGATCACTAGGTGCCAACACCAAAGCCGCACCCGTCGTGAGCGCAAGGTATATCTCCGATACGGCCGCATCAAATGCCGGTGAAGCGAATTGCAGCACGCGATCAACACGACTCACGTCAAAAATACTTTGTTGAAGTCGAGCAAAATTAACGATGCCATCATGCGAAATGCATACGCCCTTAGGCTGTCCAGTTGAGCCAGAGGTATAAATTACGTAAGCAAGATCGGAAGATGATAGTGGTGATATTCGCTCAAAATTCTCAATATTCGCAGACGATCTTTCCGAGTCAAAGATATCCTGTCGAATTTCATCGAAACAGATCAAAGATCTTTTCGCGCTAGCACTTAATGCATTCCTGTCATCAGCGTTGCCAGAATCGTACAGCTCATCAAGTGCTTGACGCGTTGTAAGCAAAGCCACCGCCTTGCTATCATTCAACATGTATTGCAATCGGGCTTTGGGGTAATCAGGATCCAAAGGCAAATATGCAGCGCCTGCTTTTAGGATCCCAAGCATGCACACAATCAAGTCAAAGGACCTCGGCATGTTCAGGGCAACAATGTCGTTGGGGCCTATCTTGAGGGATATCAAATGCCGCGCAAGCTGATTCGATCGTGCCGCTAAATCCCAATACGCCATCGACGTATTCTCAAAAATTAAAGCTGTACTCGCTGGATGAAGGCTTGCCTGCTCGTTCAGAAGATCACAAAGCGTGAGCTTGCTGGGTGCCTCAAGCGACTGATTAAATGTCTTGATGACCTTACCCTGACCGCCACTCGAAAGGACTTCGATGTTTCCCGTCACTTGCTCCGACGAGATTTCCGCTATCGATCTCAACACAGTGCTCAGGCACTCAGTCCAGCGCTGTGCAGTTTCTGGCGAGTATAGAGAAGCGTCGTACTCAAACCCACCGACCACACTACCGTCTGAAAGTGGAACTAAAGACAATGTCACATCACACTTCGCGCGCGTTTGTTTAGTTGCAAGAGGCTCGGTTACTAACCCACCTAATTTAAATGTTTCAATAGACTGGACGTGCCACGCAAACATTGCCTGAAACACAGGAGATTGAGAAAGCGAGCGACGTACACCAAGCTCTTCAACAACTCTTTCAAAAGGGGCATCCTGATGAGACAAAGCATTAAGAACAGTATGTGCGCAATCTCCCAAATACTCACTGACATGAGCCCGAGGATCTACATTAATCCGTAGTGCTAGAGTATTAACGAAAAAACCAACCAATCCATCAACTTCAGTTCTATTACGACCGGCAACTGGAATACCAATGACGACGTCACGCTGATTCGAAATTTTCGAAAGCATATATGCGTAACCGGCTAACATAATCGAAAAAAGCGTCGTGCGATGTGTACGCGCTAATTGCTCGAGCCGCTCAATCAAATCACTATCGAGTGATATAGGTTGATGTGCAGCAACCAGAGATCGAGAACTACTGCGAGGATGATCGGTAACTAAGGTGAGAAGCTCAGGCGCGTCTTCAAGGTGCCGCTTCCAAAACGCAACCTGACGTTTAGACTCACCATTCGCCAACCACTCTTCATGCTGGTGCGCGTAGTCCGAGTAATTAAACTGCAACGGAGTAAGCGTCTCTCCCGAATAAAGCGTAGAGAGCTCTTGCAGAATTATGTTGATGGAAACACCATCCGCAGCAATGTGATGCACATTCATCATCAATGCATATTCATTGGCATCCAACTTAAACAATTGAACCCGTAATAAGAAATCTCTGCTTAAATCAAACGGACGACTTGCATCCTCGTCTATATGCATTTGCAATACACCTTCTCGGGCATTTGCATCGATAGACGACAAATCTAAAACATTGAACGGAATAGCATCATTCTCAACAGACAACAGCATACCTATCGGTATTCCATTAGAGGCAGTAATGATTGTCCTCAGCGCTTGATGTCTTTGCAGCAAGGACGCAATTGCGCGGCGTAGGGCAGCCACATCAAGCTGCCCAGACAACCTGTAGGCGCTTGGCATGTTGTACGTTGCAACCTTCCCATCAAGCTGATCTATCGTCCACAACCTAATCTGACCCAAGGACAGGCGCACCTGGTCCCCGCCTAAACTTCCAGACCCACTCACAATTTTGGGAGCGCTTTCTCGTTCAGTGTCACGCAACGCAAGCGCGAGGCCTCTCACAGTCGGATACTCGAACAACACCTGAAGTGGCAATTCAAATCCAATTTCAGTTCGAACTTTCGACACCAACCTCATTGCAAGCAGAGAATGACCGCCCAACTCAAAGAAATCATCCTCGACACCAACCATAGCGGCGCCAGTCAGTTCCTTAAAAATATTAACGAGCAGTTCTTCTAGATTATTCTCAGGTGCCACATAACTACTTTGAGCCTTTACCGAAATCTCAGGGTCCGGCAGGCGTGACTTATCTATTTTCCCGTTCTGACTGGTAGGGAATGTATCGAGTACGACAAAGCTTGCTGGCATCATGTAAGCCGGCAGGCGGTTAGTAATGTGCGCAGTGATTCTATCGACCTGTTGCTTTCTATACGAGCCTTCAAGGGGATTGTTTACGAACTCCGAGTCTTTCCACACACGGTCGAGTTCAGACCTATTTGGACACCAATAACGATCTGAAAGGACCACAGGCTCAAACAGCGCATGCATATGTTCTGGAGACTCAAGAGACCAAGTTACCCGAACATTGAATGAGCAAGCCTCACCGCTGCTCCAGAGAATGTCAGGCTCAATCGCTCCGGCCAGATCGCAAGCATCACGTGATGCTGCCAAGAATTCGCGAACCGTTGTCTGTCTGGACGAAATTTCTTTCGCTGCCCAAACATCTGCAAATATCCTCCGATTGGGAATATCTCTTAACTCATGTGTTTGGGTAGTATCCAGAGACTGCACCCACTCTTGGAATGACGTCAATTCCCGCCAGTGACTTGTGCTATCTGGGGTTAACGCGACGCTTCGTGCTCCTTTCGTTAGTACAACATCGTAACGATAACGAAGCATTTCATTATCATCCCGTCCTCTTTTCAGCTGTAAGTCAACACGCGACAAGTTTTCACTCAAATGGCTCGAGTAAAAAAACGCAGGATGGACAAGAAGCTCTCGCTCACGCTCACGCATCGCGCGCGCCCGGTGAGCTACAGTCGCAATATCAAGGTCCAAATCGGCCTGCGCTAAGGCAACCGAAACATGGAAGGCATTTTCGTGATGTAGCGAACGTACATCTCCTACGAAGAACGAATTCCTAGAGCAATTCATTCCGCCCAGGATCACCTGTTTCAAATAGTCCAGCGTAGGGAAATATTGAATAACCGAATTTATGATTGCAACATCAACACAGTTCTTAGGCGTATCAGCAAACTCGTTAGCTTGGCGCTTAATCAATTTGACATGATCATAGCCCTCTGCCTTTAAAAGTGGACGCAAGTGATCAAGCACCGCACCGGAAAAATCGGTTCCGATATAGGACGCAGCTTCACCGGCTAGGAGCCACATCAGCAAACCAGTGCCACAGCCAATTTCCAAATAATTTACGCCGTACGGACTCGCCGAGATCGCTTTGATTCGCTCAACGGTATTCGATCGCCAACGATCCATCTCCTCGACAGGAATGGCTTCGCGGTTGTAGCTGCTATTCCAACCAGACACGTTCAGACGAACATCGTCAGCAGATAGGTGGCTGTGCGTGTCATCATACAAAGTCAACCATTCATCGCGGCGAGCGGCGGAAAGGTCATCATCGGTCTCATGTTCAACAACTGTGTCGACTGGATTGAGCGACACATAAGCAACCAATCGGATCTCTCCCGCAATATCCTTCGGTACAACGATCGCCTGCTCGACGCTATCGACACTCTCGATGACCGACTGAATTTCTCCTGGCTCAATACGATAGCCACGAATTTTAATCTGATCATCTGCACGGCCAAGAAAGTGTAGTTGACCTGAGCTATCCCAGCTACCAATATCGCCACTACGATACATCCTAGAACCAGACTCTCCGAAGGGGTTAGCAATAAATCTCTCTGCTGTAAGCCCTGGTCGATTTAAATAGCCACGCGTAACGCCCTTTCCAGAGATATAGATTTCCCCAGGAGTGCCAATTGGCACAGCATTCAATGTGTCGTTCAAAACATAAATTTCAGTATTTGAATTAGGGCGTCCAATCGATACATCTCGCAGCGCTCCGACATCAATGCAAGACGCACCCAAAGGGTCGCTCATGCTTGCACAAACAGTGATTTCGGTTGGGCCATAAGCGTTAATCATTCGCCGGTTAATACTAAAGTCCGAAACCAAACTTGGCGAACAAGCCTCACCAGCAACGGCCAAACTACGAATGCCGTCTAACAAATCTGGTGTTAAGACACTTAGCAAAGCGGGCGGCAGCGTAACGTGTGTGACTGCTAGATCATTGATGTTACTAATTAGAGTGGTGGGATTCTTAAGCTCTGCCGAATCAACGAGAACAAGTGTTGCGCCCGACAGTAGCGTTACAAAGACCTCCGAGACTGCGGCATCAAATGACGGCGATGCAAATTGCAAGACTCTCGAAGCGTCATTCACCGCAAACCGCTCGGCCTGAGCATAGACAAGGTTAACGACACCTTCATGCACAGCTCCCACTGGCTTTGGCAATCCCGTAGAGCCAGACGTGTAGATCGCATACGCAAGCTGCTTAGGAAAAATCTGTCTTGGAACAAGCTCACTGTGAGGTAGTTGATCCAGAATATTGATCAGTTCGCCTTGAACACTGGAGTCATCCAAGAAAATGACATCCTTGACCAAAATACTGACACCTTCCTGCTTTGCCCGTACTTGCACCTGCTCCCATGCCTCATGCGTTGTAAGCAGCACCTCGGCGCGACTATCTGACACCACATACGCTATGCGAGAAATCGGGTACTCGACATCAATAGGCAAAAAGGCAGCGCCACATTTCAAAACTGCCACCATGCTGCAAATCAAATCAAATGATCTGGGCAAAGCAACTGCAACCATCGCCTCGACAGAAACGCCTTTTTGTTTAAGGTACTGCGAGAGCTGATTAGATGAGACGTCTAACTGCGAATAAGTGATGGAGGATGTTTTGTAAAGAACTGCTGTGCTCTCTGGACGAGCCTGAACAGCTTCGTCGAACAGATCCACTATTGTCTTCGATTGGAAGTCAACCTTGGTGTTATTGAAGGTACCTAGAACGCGGTACTTATCTATTGCTGAAAAAATCGAAATGTCGGCTATGCGTATTGAAGGGTCCTGAACAACAGACTCAAGCAATCTCTCAAAACGTTTTGCAAGCTCTACGATTGTTTCTTGTTTGAACAAATCTTCGTTATAGGTGTATAGAAGCTCAATGCCTTCTTCGTTTTCCCATGCGTGACACTCAAGCTCATAGCGCGTTCTATTTATCTGCACGTTAAAGGGTTCAAGATCGACATGCGGTATCGACAAATCAGCGCTTTCGTTATTTTGCAGCGCGAACACTACTTGATAAAGTGGATGCCTCGCTAAATCCCGCTTCGGTGAAATTGCCTCGACTAGCTTCTCGAAAGGCAAGTTTTGGTGTTCATACGCTTTCAATGCGGAGGAACGGACGGTTGAAATTAACTCACTAAACGGAATAACACTGTCTACGTTTGCACGCATCACCAGCGAATTGACAAAAAAACCAATCATTGGCTCGAGTTCAGGAAGAACTCGATTAGCGATTGGAGTACCCACCACGATGTCAGACTGACCACTCCATTTTGACATTAGCGTCATGAAGCCAGTCATGAGAATCATAAATAGCGTTGCATCACGGTCTCGCGCCAAATCGTTTAGTTGAGCACACAAGCGAGACGACAGCTGATACCGAACGGCCTGCCCGTTGTAACTCTGGACGACAGGTCGTTGAAAGTCGAGGGGCAACTCCAGAGTAGACAACTGCGCTAGTTCTTTATTCCAGTACATTAAGTCGGCAGACAATTTTTCTGGATTGAGCCACTGCCTTTGCCAAATTGCAAAATCCGTGTACTGGAAAAACAACTCCGGAGGCTGCAGACTTGGATCCTTAGAAAGCGCGGAACGATAAAGCTGCGTTAACTCTCGCTGTAAAACACCAACAGACCAACCATCTGAAGCAATGTGGTGAATAGTAAGTAAAAGAACGAAGTCTTTATCTGATAGTTTCAAAAGCTTCGAACGAAGCATTGGACTTTGGGTGAGATCGAATGGGAGTGTCGCTTCAGCAGCCGCAAGCTCATGCGCTCGGGCTAAACGCTCACCGCTCGGGAGACTATCTAATGAAGTCTGCTCCAGCGACCATCCGTCGAACCGCTCCACTCTTTGATATGTCTGCTCTCCACTAATTGCGAAGCGAGTACGAAGGCTTTGATGTCGTCGAACAATTTCACCAATTGCCCACTCAAGTGCCTTGACGTTCAGCTCCCCTTTTAGACGAATTGCGCTCGGCATGTTGTACGCAGCATATCCTTGGTCAAATTGACTCATGAACAGCAAACGTTCTTGCGCAAACGAGGTGGGCATCGTTTCGTCGAGGGGATGCCGTTGAATTGCAGGCATCGGTAACGTCGACACTGAGCTTTCACTTCCTTGAGCTCGGTCTAGCATGTTTGCTAGGGCCAGCGGTGTAGCCTGCTCAAATATTAATTTTAGTGGGATCGTCACTCCCACGGACTGGCGCACCTTTGTAACAAGGCGCATTGCCAACAAAGAGTGCCCACCGATACTAAAAAAGTTATCTTCAATACCAACATCGGATATACCAATGAGCTCTTCGAATAAAGTACAGAGCAACTTTTGGCTGTCGGTCGATGGCGCACGACGTTCAGTGGAAACAAGGTCAAACTGCGGCGGTGGCAATCTTTTACGATCGAGCTTTCCGTTTATTCCAATCGGCAGTTGCTCGATGCACACAAACTGACTAGGCACCATATAGTCTGGTAAGGACGCCGACAAACGTGTACGCAAAACAGTCGGGTCAACCGGCTCAGTGGGTGTGCGAGGAACGACATACGCCACAAGTCTCATGTCCTGCTGGAATGGCACAGTCGCGACACAAACGTGGGCGATAAGATCACTTGCAATACGAACCAGAGTCGTCTCGATTTCTCCTAGCTCAACACGGTTACCACGAATTTTGACTTGATCATCTGCTCGACCTAAGAACTGGATCGCACCATCAACCCTGCGCCGCGCCAAGTCACCTGTGCGGTACATTCGACTTCCTGCACCGCCGTGCGGACAAGCGATAAAACGCTGACCTGTCAGGCCAGGCTTATTTAGATAGCCACGCGCAAGCTGATCCCCAGCGATATATAACTCACCTACCATTCCTGTTGACACCGGATTTAAATGGGCGTCTAGGATAAATAGCTGCGTATTCCATACGGCATGACCGATTGGGGGCGCCGCATCAAGATCTTCATGACGACACAACCAATAAGTCACGTCAATCGTAGCTTCGGTCGGCCCATACAAATTCCAGAACTTCGCAGCCGGCAAGGCTCGAGACATCTTGTGTTGCAAGGCCCCGCTAACGGCCTCACCGCTTGTAACTATCTGAGTAATCGTTGCACAATCACCTTCGTCCAGTTCTTCCAGAAAAATCTCTAGCATCGAGGCCACAAAATGCAAAACTGTCACGTTTTGCTCTTTGATGACATTCTTCAAATAAAGGCTGTCTTTATGACCATCAGGTGTTGCAACGACGAGCTTGGAACCAACGACCAGGGGTAGGCACCATTCCCATACCGATACATCAAATCCTTGAGGTGTTTTTTGTAGGACGACGTCCTCTGGAGTCAGCGATAGTAATGACTTTCTCCACGAAAGATGATCACTAATACTTGCGTGACTGATTCCTGCGCCCTTGGGGTCGCCGGTGCTGCCTGATGTGTAAATCAAGTACGCTAAGTTATCACGCAGAATCGGCCTAGCCAGCTCTGAGGTCTCAAGGAAATCCTCAGAAAAATTCTCTAACACTCTTGAAGTTTCATCGTCATCGCAAACTACCGTGCACGCAATGGATGCAGGGAAAACTTCGACGAATTCTTTCAGGTGTGAACTTTGTGTCAATAACACTCTAGCTCTGCTATCGCTGAGAATATAGTGCAGTCGACTTGCGGGTTGAGACGGATCGAGGGGCAAATACGCGGCACCAGCCTTCAACACTGCCAACATCCCAACAATCGCGTCGATAGACCGATCTAGCAATACCGCAACAACAGATTCAGCGCCCACACCAAGCGTTACTAGGTACCGAGCCAATCGATTAGCCCGCGCATGCAAAGCCGCGTAAGTGAACGATTCGTTCCCCTGCACT
>CAIYWO010000006.1 GCA_903929925.1 uncultured beta proteobacterium
CGAGATTGTGTGAAACCAGCGACAAGGTGTTTTGGCTCCGGTCTGACGATTGGGGTCCTGCAGCCTATCCGTTTTTAAGAGAAGTTGAGCCTATCTTTACACAAGATAATGGTGGGCGAGTTTGGAAAATTAAAACGGATACCGCTTTCAAGTTAAAGGTTTGCCCAAAGTCGGGCTAGTATTTCGATATAGTCACAACGCTGAAAGGAACACTGTTTATGACTCAGGCAAAAGATGACAAGCGTCTAAAGACACCAGAGAGTTTGCGTAGCGCACGTTGGTTTGCGCCCGATGATCTGCGTTCTTTTGGGCATCGCTCGCGCGCGATGCAAATGGGGTATGGCCCTGAAGATTGGGCAGGTAAACCGGTTGTCGGGATCGTCAATACCTGGTCTGACATTAACCCCTGTCACAGTCATTTCAAGCAGCGTGTTGAAGATGTCAAGCGCGGCGTATTGCAGGCAGGCGGATTCCCGATTGAGTTGCCGGCACAGTCCCTCGCTGAGCAGTACGTGAAACCGACCACCATGCTTTATCGCAACCTCTTGGCGATGGACGTGGAAGAGCTCTTGCGTTGCCATCCCATCGATGGCGTTGTGTTGATGGGCGGTTGTGACAAGACAACACCGGCGTTATTGATGGGTGCCACGAGCGCAGGCTTGCCTTCGATTTATGTGCCAGCGGGGCCTATGCTGCGTGGTAACTGGCAGGGCAAGGTGCTTGGTTCAGGATCCGATGCGTGGAAGTACTGGGACGATCGGCGTGCCGGTTTAATTAATCAAAAACAATGGATCGAAATCGAAGGTGGGATTGCGCGTAGTCATGGCACGTGTATGACGATGGGTACGGCCAGCACCATGACGGCGATTGCTGAGGCGCTTGGGATGACCTTGCCTGGCGCGTCTTCGATTCCTGCTCCGGATTCCAACCATGTCCGTATGAGTGCTGAGTCGGGTCGACGCATCGTTGATATGATCTGGGAAGACCTCACACCTTCGAAAATTCAAACGCATGCGGCCTTTGAGAACGCGATCGCTGTGGCGATGGCGATGGGTTGTTCAACGAATGCAATTATTCATGTGATCGCCCAGGCAAAGCGTGCAGGATGCGACATTGATTTGGCGGATTTTGATCGCTTCAGTCGCTTCGTGCCTGTGATTGCCAATGTGCGCCCGAGTGGTGATCAGTACCTCATGGAAGACTTTTTCTATGCAGGAGGTCTGCCAGCCTTGATGAACCGTATCAAGCAGCATTTGCATCTTGACACCATGACCGTCACTGGCAAGACCCTCGGCGAAAATATCGAAGGTGCGGCGGTCTATAACGACGATGTCATCCGGCCTTTAGATAACCCGATATATGCAGAAGGTGCCTTGGCTGTACTCAAAGGTAACCTCGCGCCTGACGGGTGTGTCATTAAACCGAGCGCATGCCCCGAGCACTTGCATAAGCATACTGGGCCCGCCCTAGTGTTTGATGATTACCCATCGATGAAGGCAGTCATTGATGACGACGATCTGGATGTCACTGCTGATCATGTGTTGATTTTGCGTAATGCCGGACCGCAAGGCGGGCCCGGTATGCCGGAGTGGGGTATGTTGCCCATGCCAAAAAAGCTACTCAAGCAGGGCGTGCGGGATATGCTACGTCTCTCTGATTCGCGCATGAGCGGCACAAGTTATGGCGCCTGCGTGTTGCACATTTCGCCCGAGTCGTATGTGGGTGGTCCGTTGGCCTTGGTTAAGACGGGCGACCTTATTTCGGTAGACGTGCCGGCCCGTACGATTAAGCTCGAAATTTCAGACGAAGAGTTTGCGCAACGTAAGGCTGCCTGGAAAGCGCCAGCACCTCGTTACGAGCGTGGTTATGGCTGGATGTTTTCAAAACATATCCAGCAGGCGCATGAGGGTTGCGACTTCGATTTCTTGCGTACTGATTTTGGTGCCCCAGTATCTGAACCTGATATTTATTAATTGGTGACAACATGAGCAAACTCTCCGCAGCGACGCGTGAAAAACTGATGCAAGTAAGTACGGCAACGCTTGGGACCTGCCTGTTTAAGCGGGGGCTGCGTTCGCAATTTGTTCAAAATGTGCAACGCCTGTCGAAGTCGACTAAAAACATGGTGGGTGAGGCCTACACGCTGCGCTACATCCCTGCGCGCGAGGATCTCAATGGAATTGAGGTGTTTAAAGATCGTTCGCACCCGCAGCGCAAAGCAATTGATGAATGCCCAGCGGGGGCTGTGCTGGTCATTGATAGCCGGAAGGACGCGCGCGCGGCCTCTGCTGGCGGAATTCTGGTTGGTCGTTTGATGGCTCGGGGTGTTGCCGGTGTTGTGACCGATGGGGGGTTTCGTGATTCGGCGGAGATTGCTGAGTTGGGGATTGGTGCCTATCATCAACGACCCTCAGCTCCCACGAACCTAACGCATCACCACGCCATTGATATTAACGTTCCGATTGGGTGTGGGGATGCGCCGGTGTTTCCTGGGGATGTAATTGTGGGGGATGCCGATGGGGTGTTGGTTGTGCCTGCTCACCTCGCAGAGGAATTGGCGAACGAGGCTTTTGAAATGACGGTGTTTGAAGACTTCGTGACCGAAGAAGTCAGGAAAGGACGAACAACAATGGGTCTGTATCCCAATACAGATCCACAGACTTCGATCGATTTTGAAGCTTGGCGTAAGAAGGTTGGGCGCTGAAGTTGGCCCTGAAGATAGGGCCTGTGGCTAAACCCCAACACGCATCGCATAAGCTGTGCGCTAAAACTGGGGTGAGCGACGGGGCTCGAACCCGCGACAACCAGAATCACAATCTGGGACTCTACCAACTGAGCTACGCCCACCACAGGACAAGAATTCTAGCATGTTTGAAGAAGCTTATTCTGACGGCAAGCCATGCTGCCCTTCGTGATAGGGGGATGAACTGTGCATAGCGTTCATCAAGTTCTTGCGGAATATTGGCCACATATCCTGTTTGTTATTTCCGGTGTGGCGAGCGCTGTTGCTGCCGTCCATGCAGCGATGACCAAACAAGATGTGCGTGCAGCCATTGGCTGGGTTGCGGTCGTACTTTTCTCCCCCTTGCTCGGTGCGGCCTTCTACTTGGTCGCGGGGATTAACCGGATTCGTAAGCAACGTGTATCCCAGCAGCGGGCCGATACCTCAATTCCGCAAGAAGTCATTCATCGATTGTTGGTTGACGATGTTGCCTCAGTCTCGGGCGTGCAGTTCTCTGCCCTGAAGAATCTTGGCGATCGCGTGAGCGACTTTAAGTTGTTGGGTTCCAATGCCATCTCACTGCTAGACGGCGGGGATCAGACTTACCCGGCCATGCTTGAGGCTGTCAAAGGCGCGCAGCGCTCGATTGCGTTGCAAAGCTACATTTTCGATAACGATGAGGTGGGTGTTGAGTTAGCGCAGGCGTTGATTGATGCCCAGGCACGTGGTGTGGCAGTGCGGGTATTGATCGATGCGGTTGGATCCAAGTACTCCCGTCCGCCCATCGTACGCATGCTAGAGAAGGGAGGTGTGCGCACTGCGCTCTTTATGCGGCCCGTGATTGGCGTACGTCTGGTTTATGCCAACCTGCGCAGTCACCGCAAACTGTTGGTGGTTGACGGCACGCATGGTTTTACCGGGGGTATGAACATCCGCGCCGGTTTTGTGACGGCCATCGCAAAAGACAAGGTCACTCGCGACACGCATTTTCAGGTGAGCGGTCCAGTCGTTTATCAATTGATGATTAATTTTGCGCACGATTGGCAGTTCACGACGCAAGAGAAACTATCTGGCTCGGTCTGGTTCTCTACGAATCCCGCAGACTTTATTGATCAGGGCAATGTGCCCCTACGTTGCGTCCCCTCTGGACCTGATGCGACGCTTGGGAGTACGCACGATATGTTGCTTGGTGCGTTATCTGTTGCGCAAAACCATGTTCGTATCCAAAGCCCATATTTTTTGCCTGACGTTTCTTTGGTTGCCGCGTTAGCCACAGCC
>CAIYWO010000007.1 GCA_903929925.1 uncultured beta proteobacterium
CACAACATGCACTGTGGAACAAAACCAACTATTCGCAGCCTGCATCTCAGCGAGTGCGAAGGGGTCATCCAGAGGCGCTAATTTGGCTTCGGAGTACGTTTGGGCCAAGTACAGAAGAAGTGCAGGCGTCTCAGTGATGACCCCGCGGTCCGTCACTAAAGCCGGCACCCTACCCTTGGGGTTCACCGCAAGGTATTCTTTGGTCCTTTGCTGATTCTCACGAAAATCTAGCTTAATACCCTCGTAGTCCATGCCAATATGCTCGAGCACAATATGTGTTGCGAGTGCGCAGGTTTTAGGGGCATAGTAGAAACGTGGCTTCATGGTGATCATCCTTTTGTTGTATTGCGCTAGTTGGTTGTTAAGATTGCATCAACTGGATGCCGCAGGACGCCGCACTCGATTGGGACACAAGCCGCAGGAAAATCTTGCTCGAACGTGAACCCCTCGTCTTTTGCTTGACGAATAAACGTGTCCAGCCTGTCCATCGCACCAGTCGGAAGGTCATGAAGAACCATTAAGGTTTCATTTTGCTGTCTGCAGAGTTGCATCGCGCGATCGACCCAGTTTCTGGGATACGCCCAATCCTGAGGGATCGCATTCCAAAGTACACAAGTAAACTTTTCCGCTAGCAACACCTCTAGCGCCTCGGTATTTAACAGGCGCTTGTCTAAGTTGCCGCCACCACCAAAAGGGCGAAAGAACTTTCTTGAATGCGCCAAATCATCAATTAATGCAGCGGTGCGCAAAATTTCAGAACGAGAGAAAGATACCTCGGACGCCATTCCAAGCGGAACAATATGATTGAACGTATGGTTCCCAACCCAATGTCCTTCCGCGTGCGCACGAACGGTTGCCGCACGTCGATCTCGCAACTTATCGCCCAACACAAAAAATGTTGATTGGATTGAATGCTGCGACAAAACATCTAGCACTTGAGGTGTCACAACGGGGTCTGGACCATTATCAAACGTCAACGTGATCGTTTTCATTTACATCTCCAACCATTTCTTTTATGACGATCGCGCCGCACATCAAGCTACTGCGCTCTCAGAAGACTGTGTCGATAGTCTCCAAAATCCCGTTCTTCTCTCAAGATAGCGAATGAGTTGATCAAAAATTAGCACGACGGCCACGACGATCAAAATGCCCGCGAACACTTTCGCGCTGTCTAAAGAACCCCGATAGCGTGTAATTAAATAGCCAACGCCTTGAGCAGATGTCAGCATTTCTGCCACGACGACACCGACAATGACTAAGGATCCACCGACGCGAAACGCAGAGAGAATGGTAGGAATGGCAGCAGGAAGCAGTACTCTAAAAATAAGCTGGCGACGGGAAGCACCCAAGCTACGTGCAATCGTAATGTAGTGCCGATCAATCGTCTTCACACCAGCTAACGTGCCAAGAAAGCATGGAAAAAACCCATAAATACTTGCAAAGGCTACTTTAGAGTGCATACCTATACCAAACCACGCTGTAAACAGCGGATACAGGATCACAATCGGCACCGCATACCCGCTTGACGCAAGCTGCTGCGCAATACCGACTAAAGCTCTGGATGTAGACAGCAGCAAGCCGAGACCGATACCAGCTCCACAGGCGATCAAAATCGCTAACCCAATGGCCTGTGTGGAAAACCACAGATGTGTCAGGTATTCGCTTAGCGATCCCCACAAAGCCATCAGTGCATCACTCAAAGGGGGAAGAAATAATGTCGGTATATATCCGAATCGTGGCAGCAACTCCCAGCACAGGATCAAAATCACGACAAACAGCAAGCGAGTCGTACGCGGAGAAAACCTGTTTTGGTTAATAGAGCTCATCAAGTGACCACCCACAACTCGCGACTACGGGACAAAAACATCTTTCTAATGTTTTATTTGATTCCAAATGCGCTCTCTCAATTGAGCAAAACGTACCGTGGACATCATTTCATATTTGCGAGGCCGCGGAAGATCAACCTCAATTCGATCAATTATTTTTCCTGGTCGCGCAGACATCACGATGATCTCATCGGCCAGATAGGCTGCCTCTGTCAGGCTATGCGTCACAAACACCACCGTCTTTTTAGTCTTCTCCCAAATGGATAACAGTTCATCTCCCATCGTGATGCGTGTTTGCTCATCAAGGGCGGCAAAAGGCTCATCCATCATCAGTAGTGGGGGATCTTGGACAAGACCCCTCGCAATCGAAACACGCTGCTTCATTCCCCCAGAAAGCTCATGTGGATAGCGATCTTCGAATCCCTGCAGACCAACAAGCGACAACAGTTCTTGCGCTCTTTCCTTTCGAACTTTTTTGGGAATGTGCTTTAACGAAAGCGGGAATTCAACATTTTCTAGCGCTGTCAGCCACGGATAGAGGCTCGCCTCCTGGAACACGACGCCCGCGATATCCGGATTAGGCGAAGTCATGGAATGTCCACTACACAATATCGTTCCCTGGCTCGGCGTAAGCAAACCTGCCATCATCATTAGCAAAGAAGATTTCCCACATCCACTCGGCCCAACGATCACGATAAAGCGACCTGCCTGGATCTCTATATTGATATCAACGAGTGCTGGAACCAGCCCATCGCGAGACTGATAGGTGTGGCTTAGATTCGAAATCCGAACCATTGGATCAGTACTTTGCATTATTTATTCGCGCCAGTGTTCAAACTTCATTTCAAACCATTGAATGGTTTCATTAAAAAGAATCGTAGCTACAGAAATAATTAGAATTCCAGCCCCAAGTTCTTTGAGCATGAAGTTCTCGCCCCAGTTGGCAATCATCTGACCAAGACCTACCTTCGACGCATACATTTCAGCCAAAATAATTCCGGTCACATTAAAGATCATCCCCAATCGAACTGCCTCAAGCAAGATAGGCGCCATCGACGGTAGGTACACACGCGTAGCAATCTGCAGGCGACTCGCACCGAACGCACGCGCCACTTTCAAATGATCCGACTTAACTGAATCAATCGCGGCAAAGGTACAAATTAAAATAATAAAGATGGTTGAGAAAATACCGAAAGCAACCTTTTGGAACAAACCAATTCCAAATGCCAAGATAAACATCGGCAAGAAAACAGTTTTGGGTATTGAAAAGACCAAGTAGATGATGGGCTTGAGCACTTGCCCCCAGTAACGGCTCTCGGCAATCAAAATGCCAATCGTCACACCAGCAGGGACTGCAATAACAAAACCTAGTGCAAGATGCTCAAGTGTCGCGTAGAGATGCTTGTGAAAAGTAGCACTTAACAAAATTTTTTCAGCAGCGCTCAGGACTCCAGGGATGCTTGGGACCAAATCGGGATTTACCCACTGGTTCGCTAGTAGTGAGTGCCAAAAGAACAAGAAAATTGCTCCAGAGATCGACCAAATCACTAAACTGCGAAATATAGATTTAATCATCTCTGGAGTGCCGACGTCATATTCAAACAAACTCTAGATCAGGGCTTTTATCCTCATCCCTTAGCCAATTGGGACGAATTTATCAGTTGTGATTTCAGCTTGCGGCGCTAAGTCCTTAAAGCCACCGATCACTGCAAGCTCCATGGCAAGCTTGACCTGCTCAGCCGTGAACACTCCATTTTTGGAGAGTCGCATGTAGGTCTCTTCAAACTCTTCTTTGGCCACAGCAGGTGCGATATTGTTCACATCTGCGACTATTTTTATCGCTCTGTCCGGATTATCTTGCATAAACCTAACAGAACCATAGATCGCAGCTAGGCTCGCCTTCAATGTCTCAGCCCGGGACTCGATGAACTTATCCGTCGTCACCCAACCCGTTGCCAGGTGCGAGGGGATCGCCGTGGAGTAATCCATCAACGACTTAGCTTGTTTGTTCTGCAATACCTGAAAACTCAGCGGAGGATATACAACAGCCGCATCGACGTTTCCAGAAAGTAGGTTAGGTACTAAACCGCCGCCACCCAAAGGTACGCTCGTAAACTCAATCTTCTGATTCGCTTTCGTCCAAAGCGCTAGTAAATCCGATAGTGATCCCGCTGCAGTGATTCCAATTTTTTTACCAGCTAGCTCTTTGATACTCGAAATCTTTGAATCAGCACGCACCAGCAATTTCCAGCCTGTATTTGCAGTTGCAGCTAAGGACACCATACGAAAAGGGACGCCTTTTTTCCTAGCGGTTCCTACTTGAGAAATCAGTCCAGGAATCATGTCGGCTGCACCGGCTGCCAACGCTTCAACGGCCTCTCCGCCACTGCGGTATACAGTAAGCTCTGCAGCCAATCCCATTTTCTTAAATAGTCCCTGCGCTTCAGCGGTCTCACAAATCACACTTGGCCACCACGTCTTCGTAGCAAGTCCTATACGCACTTTTTGATTCGCGAACGCTAGACTTGGAATGGCAGACATTGCCGCCAAGCTCGACAGAGTCAAAATAGTTTTTCGCTTCTCAGTAGACTGAATCAGGTTAGAGAATGCTCGAGATACATCTTCGTTCTTCGACATGTTAAGTCTCCTTTAGAATTTATTATGTATTGTTTTTTTTGATCCTAAACGAGTTACGAACAGATCACAAGCACAATAATCAAGCTAAGTCTTACTAAGAAACCCAGAAGTCTTATTATTGCGCTGCGCAATCCTCCCCACCCCTTCAAGCCAAGACATGACTAGCCGCTGGACTGAGATCAAACAAGCAAGCGCCCTGCGTCATCCAGGCTTTCGTATGCTCTGGACGGCTACCCTGCTTTCGTCAACGGCCCGTTGGGCGGACCTTGTCGTGGTGGGTTGGCTAACGCTAGAACTAACTAACTCTGCATTGATGGTGGGCATTGTGTCGGGTTGCAAGATGGCCGGCTATTTATTTGCTCCGCTCATGGGTGTGGCAGCAGACCGGCTGAATCGCTACAAACTTTTAATTCTTGCGTCGGTCGTAAGCGGCGCGATTGCGATGACGATGTTGGGACTGCTTCTGACAGATCACATGGCAATTGGCTATCTTATTGCGCTGTCCTTAGTCAGTAGTTTGACCTGGGCGCTTGATCACCCCACACGGCAAGCCTTTATTCCAGATCTAGTTGGGCAGAAGAACCTCACAAACGCAGTTGCTCTGAATGCCGTCGCGACTGAGACGACAGTCATCATCGGCCCGGCACTTGGCGGCTTACTGATCCCAAGCTTCGGCATCAGCGGAGCGTACACACTGATTGCAGTGATTTACATCTTCGATCTATTCGCTTTATTGCGACTAAAGAAAGAGGCGCCTACCCAAGCTATTACATCAAACGCGACGACAGCAGAGAGCAAGGTGAGCTCTATCTCGCCTCTCACAAGCTTGCTTGATGGCTTTAAATACGCGTGGGGCAATCAGGCAGTATTTATGTTGTTGCTCATCGCTTTCATGCTGAATTTCTTTGTGGCACCGTACCGCTATTCTTTTTTACCCTTGCTCGCCCGCTATGTGCTCGACACGGGACCAACGGGGTATGGCATGCTGACTTCAATGGCGGGGGTGGGAGCTTTAGTCGCCGGGCTATGGGTTGTCTCGTTGGGGAGCTATAGTCGCCGAGGGCAATTAGTGATCTTGGGTGGCCTGTTGTGGCCGATTGCTATTTTTCTATTGTCTCTCTCTAGCTGGTTTTATCTTTCTTTAGTGATTGTCTTTGTAGCGGGCATCGCCCAAGCAATTAGCTGGACGCTGATCGCCACCCTCATCCTAAGCAATACCGAAGCCTCGATGCGCGGGCGCATCATGGGCTTGCGCACAGGGGTCGTCATCAGCCTGCCCTTCGGAAACTTTCTGGCCGGTGCAATCGCAGAGAACTTCGGGGTCGCAACCGCCATGGCTGGCTATGCCTGCTGCGCACTCCTTTTAATGATCCTGATCATTAGGCGCGCGCCCATCCTGCGCCAACTAAAGTGATTCTAGTTGTATGCTGTTCCCCAATCAAAACACTTGAGGTCAAGAAACATGCTGTCATATTGGATGCAAACGGTTGATAAAAAAACGGTACTCGAGCAACGCGATATCGAGCGCCCCACACCAGCCGCCAATCAAATCCTTCTGCGTCTACATGCGGCGAGCTTGAATCGTGGTGAATTTGTGATTGGACACGGCTTGCACAAAGGCGGTCAGGCCAGCGCCATTGGTATGGAAGGTGCAGGCGTGATCGCCGCCATTGGGAGCGATGTTAAGGGTTTCAAGGTGGGCGACAAGGTAATGGGTCGTTGCCGCGGCGCCTTCGCCGAGTACGCAACCATGGATAGCGTTGAAGTCATGCATATCCCTGACTCGTTAAGTTTTGAACAGGCTGCAAGCGTTCCGCTCACCTATCTCGTTGTGCATGACATGCTCTCCTTGCAAGGTAAGCTGCTACCTAATGAGTGGCTGCTCATCCACGGCGTGTCGTCGGGGGTCGGCGTGGCTGCACTACAAATGGGTAAAGCGATGGGAGCGAAGGTCATCGGCACGTCGGGGTCACCCGAAAAACTTGCCCGTCTAAAAGAGTATGGCCTCGATGTATCTCTGTGTTTGAGAGGATCGGGTTTCGAAGACGCGGTCATGAAAGCGACGGACGGCAAAGGTGCGAACCTAGTGGTTGATACCGTCGGTGGCTCAGTGTTTGCAGAAAGCATCCGTTGCATGGCGTTCGAAGCACGCTTTGCCATGGTCGGTTATGTGGATGGTGTACTGTCTGCTGAGCTCGACTTGCTGGCCTTACATGCCAAACGCTTACGCCTGTTTGGTGTATCAAAC
>CAIYWO010000008.1 GCA_903929925.1 uncultured beta proteobacterium
ACCGATGCCGCCATAGAGAACTTGTCCAATGATCATTGCGTAGAGCACTGCAATCGTCGACACCTCGGTCGCTGTCGCCACCCCACCACCGACTGCGCTGCGAATTAAGAAGGGCAATACAAGTGCTGGGCCTGCGATCATTAGCGCGCGGCCGATAACGGACCAGCTCGCGCGTCGAACGTTCTCCATAATTTCGTGACGTGCTTTCCACCGAGCGAGCAGAGCGAGTGCTACTAGCAACACAGCGGCAATGACCACGCCGCTCTGGAACAATCCTGCGATCGACACGCCTGCGACAGAGCCCAGCACAATTAAAACAATACTGGGCGGTACGGTATCAGCCATCGCTGCGCCCGTTGCAAGAAGCGCGATCATTTCTTTAGGCTTATGGCCTCGTCTCTTCATTTCTGGAAACAATGCCGGTGCAATGGTCGCCATGTCCGACACTTTTGAACCGGAAATACCAGACACAATGAACAGCGAACCCAGCAGCACGTAGGACATCCCAGCCTTGATATGTCCGAGCAAGGAGGCCAGGAAGTCCACGATCGCCTTGCCCATGCCCGTGGCGTCCAGCACACAACCTAACAAGACAAAAATAGGCACAGATACCAGGATCAGGCTCGACATGCCTTCATCCATCCGACCGATGACAACCATCAGAGGTACTGTGGTTGTGAAGCCAAGATAGCTCAATGCGCCAAGGCCAAAACAAAAGGCAATCGGCACGCCTGCCACCAAACACATCGCGACCAACACGACCAAAAAGATCATGATGTTATACAGACCTAGGCTCGTCAAAAAGTCAGAGCCTAACCAACAGGCAGCCGCCGCTGCGGCAACGACCACCGTCGCCCCAAGTAAGTTTGCCTTGCTCACGGTATGACTCGCATATACAACGAGCACGCCTAACATCGACAAAATCCCGAAGGCTAAAGCCGACACGCGATAGGTGTTCGGGAGATTAAGTGCTGGGGTTTTTACAAACCATTCATCCTCCGCGTAAATAATCGCAGGGTGTATCAAAGCGATAAGGAAGGCTGCAATGGCAACCAAGGCAAGCGCATGTACAAACCCCCGAACACGTTCGGGCATCATCTCTAAAAATAAGGTTAAGCGTAGATGTTCGTTTCGGTGCATGGCGATTGCCGTGCCGAGCATAGCCAACCATAAAAAAGACAGTGAAACAACTTCATCGATCCAGACGATCGGTATTGAGAAAATGTAGCGAGCAACAACGCCTACCAGCAACATCACCACAATAACGACCAAAAGCAACGCACTTACAAACTCAACCGGTTTAAGCAGGCGGGAAACGATTGGGAGGGGCGTGGAGCTAGTTTCGGTCGACATGGCGATTCCGGTTCAAGTCATATAAAAAATCCGGACGCTGTACGAGGACAGACGCCCGGAGTCGTAGCGAACGGCACCGTTTAGTGGAGCCGTTTAATGCGCTTGGATTACGACAGTTTGCCGCTTGATCTCTCAAGCAGATCCCATGCCTCTGCACCGAGTTTGGTCTTCCACTCTGCGTAGAACCCACCGGCACGCAGACGATCGCGGAACGAGTCTGATTTGGTTTGGTTAAATACCATCCCTTTTTCAGTCAGGCCCTTTTGCAGGCCAGCGTTCATCGCTGCAACGTCAGCACGTTCTTTCATGCCAGCGGCATTAATATGGCCGGCTACGATTGTGCGCATTTTTTCTGGGAGACGTTCCCACGCGCGTTTGTTCGCGAGGAACCAGAAGCCATCCCACATGTGGTTTGTGATCGAGCAGAATTTCTGCACTTCGTTTAGCTTTGCTGTGTCGATAATGGCCAATGGGTTTTCCTGACCGTCAACGATTTTGGTCTGCAGAGCGCTATACACTTCGTTGAAGTTGATCGATGCGGGTGCCGAATCGAACGCTTTGAACATAGAGGTCCAAAGTGGCGAGACAGGAACACGAATTTTGAACCCTTTTAAATCGTCAGCGGTCTGGATAGGCTTTGTTGACGAGGTAATCTGACGGAAACCGTTGTCCCAGATTTTGTCCATTGCAACGAGGTTGGCTTTTCCGATTTCTTTACGGACATGTGCGCCTAAGTCGCCATCGAGTGCTTTCCATACTGCATCGTAATTGCTGAAAGCAAAACCGATTCCGGTGATCGATGATGCAGGCACGAGCGTGGCCAGAATCAAGCCAGAAAGCGTAAAAAATTCCACGCCACCGTTACGCACCTGACTCAGCATGTCCGTGTCAGAGCCGAGTTGGCTGCTTGGGAATATACGGATTTCAACCCGTCCTTGTGTATCTTTTTGAATCGCGTCGGCCATTTCTTTGGCGCGGATATTCATGGGGTGTGTCAGAGGCAGGTTATTCGCGTACTTATACGAAAATTCTGCTTTGGACTGGGCCCAGACGCTATTTAGCGGCGCGGCCAGGGTGATGACACCGGCACCAGCGCCAGTCAATAGGGTGCGTCTCGAAATGGACATGATTTGTCTCCAAGGTAAAAAGATTGCGTGGGTCATCATAGCAAGGATGTCCTTAGTCTCACCCCTAAAATGGTAGTTAGGGCGCTAAAATGCGTGTTTTCCCCTATCCAAATCACCGGTTTTCACTGTGTCTGACATCCTGCAAATCCCCGGCTCGTCTGTTTTATCCCCATTTAGGCATGAACGCTTGCTGTCAAAGTTGCAAAAACTAGGGTTGCCCGTCGCAGAGATTTCGGCACACTTTGAACATTACGTCTGGTGTGATGCAGTGTTACCCGAGGAAGCCAAGTCCAAGCTTGTCAGCTTGTTGGACTACGGTCAGCCTTTCACTGAGAGTAAGGCTGCGAGCGATGCGCTCGTCTTGACAGTGATTCCACGGTTAGGAACCGTCTCTTCTTGGGCGAGTAAGGCCACTGATATTGCTCACAATTGTGGGCTCAGTGGTGTTCGCCGTATCGAGCGGGGTATTCGCTATACGCTTACCCCTGAACGTAGTTGGCTTAAATCAAAAAGTTTCGATGCTGAGATGCTCTCAAAGATCGCCGACTGCCTACACGATCGGATGACAGAGACGGTCGTTGATGTGCGGTTTGATCCGAAGTCTTTGTTTGATTCACTGCCAGGTAAAGCGATACACACGGTTCCCGTCACCGCAGTTGGCCGCAAGGCGCTCACCGAGGCGAATCAAACACTTGGGCTTGCACTGTCCGATGATGAGATTGACTACTTGGCGACCTCGTTCACTGAGCTCGGACGCGATCCAACGGACGTTGAGCTGATGATGTTTGCACAGGCAAACAGCGAACATTGTCGGCATAAGATTTTTAATGCGCAGTGGGTGATTGACGGCAAACCTACAGATAAAACTCTCTTCGGAATGATTCGAGAGACACACGCGGCACAGCCACTGGGTACGGTGGTCGCGTACTCGGACAACGCCGCGATTATGGCGGGTGGTCAAGCGCAGCGCTTTGAGGCGCGCTTGCCAGCTCCTGGGGTCGCGCCGACCTATGCAAGCCGCTCACATCTTGTTCATACCGTGATGAAGGTCGAGACGCATAATCACCCGACCGCCATCGCGCCGTTCGAGGGTGCCTCGACTGGATCCGGCGGAGAGATACGTGATGAAGGTGCGACCGGTCGTGGATCGAAACCAAAGGCTGGTTTAGCTGGCTTCACCGTCTCGCATTTGCGTCTTGATGACGCTCCTCGCGCTTGGGAATCTGATCATCATGGCGCTCCAGACAGGATTGCCAGCCCGCTATCGATCATGATCGACGGTCCCTTGGGCGCTGCTGCTTTTAATAACGAGTTCGGCCGTCCAAACTTGCTAGGCTATTTTCGCTCATTTGAACAGTCCGCCGGTGCCACGCGCTGGGGCTACCATAAGCCCATCATGATTGCTGGTGGACTTGGCAGTATCGATGAGGGTTGCACCAAGAAAAACGTCATCCAACCTGGTGCTTTGTTGATTCAGCTAGGCGGACCGGGTCTACGCATTGGTATGGGTGGCAGCGCCGCATCAAGCATGTCTGTAGGCACCAACACAGCCGCATTAGATTTTGATTCTGTTCAACGTGGCAATCCTGAAATCGAGCGCCGCTGTCAAGAAGTGATCGATCGTTGCTGGCAACAGGGTGCGAATAACCCGATTGTTGCGATTCATGATGTGGGCGCCGGCGGCTTGTCTAACGCCTTTCCTGAGCTTGTGAACGATGCAGGCCGCGGAGCGACCTTTGATTTAAAACGTGTGCCACTCGAAGAAACGGGGATGTCTGCCGCTGAAATCTGGAGCAATGAATCACAGGAGCGTTATGTGTTGTCTGTGATGCCCGACGATCTAGCGCGCTTTGAGCAAATTGCCCTTAGAGAACGCTGTCCCTTCGCGATTGTCGGTGTCGCAACCGAGGAACGGCAGTTGAAGGTGGTCATGGGCGAAGGCTTGCCCGGGCTTGATCCCATCGAGGCTCAAGTAGGCACTAGGCCTGTGGATGTTCCGATCGACGTTATCCTCGGAAAGCCTCCGCGCATGACCCGGGATGTGGAGCGCACTGAGCCTGAGATGGCGCCTCTTGACCTGACAATCATCTCGCTCGACGATGCTGTCACACGCGTTTTGCAACATCCGACGGTTGCAGACAAGTCATTTTTGATTACGATTGGTGATCGCACAGTCGGTGGCTTATCCAGCCGGGACCAAATGGTCGGGCCTTGGCAGATACCTGTTGCGGATTGTGCCGTGACGCTTGCTGACCATGACAATATGCGTGGAGAAGCAATGGCCATGGGCGAGCGCACGCCCGTTGCGATGATTAATGCGCCTGCCTCTGGCAGGATGGCTGTAGCCGAAGCACTCACGAACTTAGTTGCTGCTGACGTTGCACAGATAGAGGACATCAAGCTGTCGGCGAACTGGATGGCGGCTTGTGGTGCGCCAGGTCAGGATGCGGCACTCTATGACACCGTGGCAGCGGTGAGTGCGTTATGCCAAGACGTTGGACTTTCAATTCCTGTAGGGAAAGACTCGCTCTCGATGCAAACGGCTTGGGGCGAGGGCGCAGAGGCGCGCCGCGTGATTGCTCCAGTGTCATTGATTGTCACGGCGTTTGCGCCGGTTACGGACGTGCGTCAATCTCTCACGCCGGCCTTGCGTACCGACGTCGGTCCGACCAGTCTGATCCTGATTGATTTGGGTCGTGGTCAACATCGTATGGGGGCCTCCATCTTGGCGCAGGCGTTCAATCAAGTCGGGCAGACTGTGCCAGACGTTGATGATGCACAGGCGCTGCGCACGATGTTCGTCACAGTGCGTGCCCTGGCACAAAGTGGAGTCTTGCTGGCGTATCACGATCGCTCAGACGGCGGTTTGTTGGCGACGATTTGTGAAATGGCTTTTGCTGGCCATACTGGCGTATCCATCAACCTCGACATGTTGACGATTGATTCGAACGCAGCCGATTGGGGCGACTATAAGATCCGACCTGAACAAGTTGCGGTCCAACGCGACGAGTTGACGCTTAAGGCTCTATTTAGTGAAGAGATCGGCGCAGTTCTTCAGGTGCCGGCGGCAGAGCGGGATGCAGTTTTGCAAGTGCTGCGTGGCGCTGGGCTCTCTACACATTCGCATGTGATTGGTTCGCTTAACGCAAACGACGCAGTGGAAATATTCCGCGACGGAAAAATGATTTGGCATAAGCCGCGGGCAGAACTCGGCAGGATTTGGAGTGATGTCAGTTACCGCATTGCCTCACGACGTGACAATCCAGCGTGCGCACAGGCTGAATACGATCTGTGGTTAGACGCCAAGGACCCAGGTATGTCTGGTGTCGTTGCGTTTGACCCCCAAGAAAATATCGCAGCACCATTTCTAAATCTGACAAGTCGGCCTCGTATCGCAATCTTGCGAGAGCAGGGCTGCAACAGCCAGATAGAAATGGCCTGGGCCTTTGATCGCTCAGGCTTTGAGGCGTGGGATGTCCACATGACAGATTTGCAGTCCGGGGCTGTCGACTTAAAGGATGTCCAAGGACTTGTGGCTGTTGGTGGGTTCAGCTATGGCGATGTGCTCGGTGCCGGTGAGGGTTGGGCTCGAAGCATTTTATTTAACAACCAACTATCCGATCAGTTTGCTGCCTATTTCGCACGAAAGGATACTTTTGCGCTCGGTGTTTGTAACGGTTGCCAAATGATGGCAGCCTTGGCGCCGATGATTCCGGGCGCAGAGCATTGGCCGCGCTTTACGCGCAATCAATCCGAGAAATACGAAGCGCGCCTTTCTCTGGTTGAAGTCACCGAGAGTCCGTCGCTCTTCTTTAAAGATATGGCTGGGGCACGAATTCCGGTCGCGGTTGCGCACGGGGAGGGTTTTGCGAATTTTTCCAGACAAGGCAGTTCGAAAAGTGTCCTCACCGCCGCTCGGTTTATTGACCATTACGGCGCTGCGACCGAACGCTATCCATTTAATCCAAATGGAAGCCCGGGCGGGCTGACGGCGGTGACGACGGCTGACGGTAGGTTCACGGTGATGATGCCTCACCCAGAGCGCGTTACCAGAAATGTGATGCTGTCTTGGTCGCCACGGTCATGGGGCGACAAGGATTCCTCTGGCCCTTACACACCCTGGATGCGGTTCTTCCAGAACGCGAGAGCCCATTTAGGGTAACCCGCGCTATCGTATAATCACGCTTTGCGCCCGGAGCTATTTGTATGCGTCTTATCCACACTGCGCTTACCTTCGACGATGTGTTGTTGGTTCCTGCCTTTTCCCAGGTGCTACCGCGTGACACCTCACTCGTGACCCGCCTGACCCGGAATATTTCACTGAATATCCCCCTCGTCTCCGCTGCGATGGACACTGTTACCGAATCGCGCCTCGCCATTGCCATGGCGCAAGAGGGCGGCATCGGGATCATCCACAAAAACTTGACGGCTGATCAGCAGGCTAGGGAAGTTGCACGCGTCAAACGACATGAGTTTGGGATCGTTATTGATCCGATTACGCTGACGCCCGATATGACCGTGCGCGATGCAATTGCATTGCAACGTCAACACGGAATCTCAGGCCTGCCGGTTGTGCAACACGGCAAGGTCGTCGGCATCGTTACCAACCGAGACCTGCGCTTTGAAGATCGTCTCGATGCATTGATTAGCTCCATCATGACCCCGCAAGATCGGCTCGTGACAATGAAAGAAGGCGCGACGCTTGCAGAGGCCCAAACTCTGATGCATAAGCACCGTCTTGAGCGGGTGCTGATTGTGAACGACGCGTTCCAGCTTCGTGGTTTGGCGACCGTCAAGGATATCGTCAAAAATACAGAACATCCTGCCGCGTGCAAGGATAGTCACGGGCAACTTCGGGTTGGCGCAGCAGTCGGCGTGGGTGACGGAACCGAAGAGCGTGTCGAGAAGCTCGTTGCCGCAGGTGTCGATGTCATCGTAGTGGATACGGCCCATGGGCACTCCGCAGGTGTAATCGAGCGCGTTCGTTGGGTCAAGACCAACTTCCCGAAAGTAGAGGTTGTCGGTGGCAATATCGCCACGGGGGATGCGGCGCGTGCATTATTGCAAGCGGGCGCGGACGCAGTCAAAGTAGGTATTGGCCCGGGCTCCATCTGCACAACTCGTGTGGTCGCTGGCGTCGGGGTGCCGCAAATCACAGCAATTTCTGAGGTATCCAAGGCACTTGAGGGTACGGGTGTACCGCTGATTGCAGATGGCGGCGTGCGGTTCTCAGGTGACGTTGCAAAAGCGATCGCTGCAGGTGCCTCGACCGTCATGATGGGGGGCATGTTCGCTGGAACTGAAGAAGCGCCGGGTGAAGTGGTGTTATTCCAAGGACGTTCGTACAAGTCATATCGCGGTATGGGTAGTTTAGGTGCGATGGCGGACGGTTCTGCTGATCGCTATTTCCAAGACCCCGCCAATAACGCAGACAAGCTTGTTCCCGAAGGTATTGAGGGCCGCGTGCCCTATAAGGGCAGCGTGCTTGCGATTATTTTCCAGTTAGTCGGTGGTGTGCGTGCGTCAATGGGCTACTGTGGGTGTGCCTCGATCGAAGAAATGCGCACCAAGCCTGAGTTTGTTCAGATTACCGCGGCAGGTATGCGTGAGTCTCACGTGCATGATGTCCAGATTACCAAAGAAGCACCAAACTACCGCGCAGACTAAGTTGTTGGCCCGCCAGTGCGCATGCACAAGCGGTATATTTTTTTGGCACCGGCTTAATGGCCGGTGTCTTTCATTCAGACAGGCTTGACTCGCATGCATCAGCGCATTCTTATTCTTGATTACGGCTCACAGGTCACTCAACTTATTGCGCGACGCGTGCGTGAAGCAGGGGTTTATTGTGAACTGCACCCAGGTGATGTTTCGGCCGACTTCCTCAAGCAGCAACTCGGCTTAGGGCTCAAGGGTATCATCCTCTCTGGTAGTCACGGCTCAGCCTATGACGATAGCTCGCTCAAGGTGCCAGAGGCTGTGTTCACACTTGGCGTTCCAGTGCTTGGTATTTGCTATGGTATGCAGGCGATGGCACACCAACTCGGCGGCACGGTTAGTCACGCAGACCACCGTGAGTTCGGGTACGCAGAAGTTCGTGCCCGTGGCCATACGTCACTCCTAAAAGATATCCAGGATTTTGTCACCACCGAAGGGCATGGCATGCTTAAGGTGTGGATGAGTCATGGGGACCAAGTCACCAAGCTGCCAGAAGGTTTTAAGGTCATGGCGTCGACGGATTCCTGCCCGATCGCTGGTATGGCAGACGAAGCCCGGCGCTTTTATGCGGTGCAGTTTCACCCTGAGGTGACACATACGGTTCAAGGTCAAGCCTTGCTGAATCGTTTTGTTATAGATATCTGCGGCTGTGTGGGCGATTGGACAATGCCCAGTTATGTTGACGAGGCGATTGCCCGTATTCGTGAGCAGGTGGGCGAGGACGAGGTGATTCTTGGACTTTCTGGCGGCGTTGATTCGTCTGTCGCTGCGGCCTTGATACACCGTGCAATCGGAGATCGTTTGACGTGTGTGTTTGTGGATCATGGCTTGCTTCGCCTAGATGAGGGTAAACAGGTCATGGAGACCTTCGCCCAGAATATGGGCGTCAAGATTATTCATGTGGATGCGACTGAGCAGTTTATGGGTAAGCTCGCTGGCGTGACGGACCCTGAAGCCAAGCGCAAGATCATTGGGCGTGAATTCGTAGAGGTCTTTCAACATCAGGCGGGGCAACTCAAGTCGGCAAAATGGCTGGCGCAAGGTACGATTTACCCTGACGTAATCGAGTCTGCAGGCGCAAAAACTGGTAAAGCGGTGGCGATTAAATCGCACCATAACGTGGGCGGCTTGCCAGAGACGCTAAACCTTAAGTTGTTAGAGCCGTTGCGTGAGCTGTTTAAAGATGAGGTCCGCAAGCTTGGCCTCGCGCTCGGCTTGCCGCACGGCATGGTGTACCGTCATCCGTTTCCAGGACCGGGGTTAGGTGTGCGTATTCTGGGAGCGGTTAATACTGAGTTTGCCAACCTCTTACGTCGGGCTGATGCCATTTTCATTGACGAGCTCCGAAAGACTATTGATCCAGAGACTAAGCAAAGTTGGTATGACCTAACTTCACAAGCGTTCGCAGTATTTCTGCCGGTTAAGTCTGTCGGGGTGATGGGAGATGGACGTACCTATGAATATGTCGTTGCGCTGCGCGCAGTGCAAACTTCGGATTTCATGACGGCTGACTGGGCACCCTTGCCGTATCCGCTACTCGCTAAGGTTTCGTCCCGAATCATTAATGAAGTTCGAGGCATCAATCGTGTTGTCTACGACGTGTCGAGCAAGCCCCCCGCTACGATTGAGTGGGAGTAGTTCTCTTTTATCTAATTTGGCCCAAAATGCATTGTTCGGCCGATTTATGTCTAAGTTTTTATGGCTTTCGCGAGGTTAACGATGACGCATGAAACAGGTCTGTTGTTGTTGCAATCCGGCTGGATCTACATTGGCTTGACGATCGCTGTAGCGGTTGTGTTCGTACTGAGCTGGCTTTATGGCGCGAGGGCGCGTCGCAAGATCAACAAGGAGTCGATAGAAGTTAGTAGCATTTTTATTACTTCAATTTTTGGCTTCTTCGCGATATTGGTGGCTTTTCAGTTGTCGGGTTCAACGCAAATCTACGAGAATCAGCGCAAGCTTACGGTAGATGAAATCTTAAGTATTACAGCTGTGGCCGATGCTGCGCAAACGTTAAAAGCCGATGATAAGAGAGAAGTTTTAAATCGGTTGGCCGATTATGTTGATTTACGTCAGAGGTTCTACGAGAGACCGATTCATCCCTCTGGGCTTGAAACGCGGGGTCGTGCGCTGAAGGACGCGGGTCATGGGCTGCTACTTCATGCTTATTCGTTGTTGCCAAAATATGTTGGAGATGATCGCATCGCGTTTGATAATTTCCTCAAACTTGTTCGATCGATGAACACGACTTTTGATCAGCAGTACGTATCTATTTATACGCAGATGCCTCGTGTTCTTTGGCAGGCACTTATCGTGCTTTTGATGATTATCTCGGCAATATGTGGTTACAAGACGGGCGTAGAGAGCGGACAGGAGTTGGGCCTGACTGTGTTATTTCTTGTCGTAGTTCTTGCAGCGATTGCCATATGTCTAAATTTGGGTAACCCTCGGATAAGCTCAATGCATTTGGATCTAGTTGATGCGCAGTTTCCAAAGTTACTCGTTCATCTAAAGTCACTTCGGTAGTTTGATTTATGCAGAGCTTATCTACTAATTACACTGCTATGCCACCACTTTCTAGCATTCGTGCCGGTGTGCTTGACGTTTCATATTGCGAGTACGGTCCTGCGGACGGTCCAGTCGTATTCTTAATGCACGGGTTCCCCTACGACATCCACACGTATGCCGAGGTTGCTCCAATTCTGGCTTCGGTAGGTTGCAGGGTGATTGTTCCGTATCTACGTGGGTACGGTGCTACGCGTTTTATCGACTCGACCACGCTTCGCTCTGGCGAACAGGCAGCACTCGGTGCTGATCTCTTGGCCTTGATGGACGCTCTTGGTGTACACGATGCAGTGCTCGCAGGTTACGACTGGGGTGGCAGGGCAGCGTGTGTTGTTGCGGCGTTATGGCCCGAGCGCTGTCGTGCGCTCGTTTCCTTTAACAGCTACAACATCCAACATATTGCGACTGCCTTAAAACCCGATTCTCCATCAAATGAGCACCGACTCTGGTACCAATATTACTTTCACAGTGAGAGAGGGCGTGCGGGTTTGGCTTTGGATCGACGCGGGCTGATTGAGTTGTTATGGAGACTTTGGTCGCCTACTTGGAAGTTCGATTCTGGAACATTTTTGCGTAGTGCTCCCGCGTTCGATAACCCTGATTTTGTTGATGTTGTGATCCATAGCTATCGGCACAGGTTCGGCTTGGTGCAAGGCGATCCGGCCTACGCGGGCATAGAAGAGCGACTCGCACAATCCCCAGCTATCCGTGTGCCGACGATTACGTTCGATGGGGCCGATGACGGCGTGCGCGGTCCATCCACTGCGTCCGCACAAGCGCACAGGTTTAGTGGCCTGCGTGAACATCGTGTTGTGCCGGGAGTTGGCCACAATATGCCGCAAGAAGTCCCCTCAGTTTTTGCGCAAGCCATACTTGAGTTGATGGATAGACGATGAGTTCAACCAAATCC
>CAIYWO010000009.1 GCA_903929925.1 uncultured beta proteobacterium
ACCTACATTACGCACCAAGTCTTTGATCAACAAGCAGTGCTCAATCCCCTTGTTAAGGCGGTAAGCCGTCTTGAGTCGGCTGATCCTGCGTCAGAAATTGATCATCTGCTAAATGTCGCGATGACGTATCCGCTGGGTCCAGTTCACATTGAGCTGACCTCCGAGGCTGCTCGACGCACCGTGGATATTGAACACTTGGCCGGTGCTCAGTCAGAGCAGGTTTCGCGTTCGGGCGCTATTGAGCTCGAGCGCTTTGAGGCGCTACGCGCGACTGTACAAAAGGCGCGTAAGCCGATCGCGGTGCTTGGTTTAGAGGCACGTGAGCATACTGATGCCGTGCGCAATTTCGTTGAATCGCTTGGTTGTGCTGTGCTTAGTACATACAAGGCAAAGGGCGTGATCCCAGATGAGAATGCTCAGGTCTTAGGAATTTTTACAGGTGGTTCTCTAGAGCAGGAAGCGATTGCAGCTGCTGATTTGATGGTGTTGATTGGGATGGATCCCGTGGAACTGATCCTACAGCCCTGGCGATACACCACACCTGTCGTAGATATTGCTGCGGTTCGGCACCCAGTGCACTACATCGAGCCCTCTGTGCAGGTGGTGGGTTCTATTACAGACACCCTGACGCGACTCGTCGCGTCAGGGTGCTATGCGCAAACGGGCTGGAGCTCTGCAGAGCTTGAGCATATTCGCAAGAACGCACAGACTCAACTTGCTTATGCTCCAGTAAAAAATGCTGTTGCTCCTGATCGTGTTGCCCAGCTAGCCGCAACATCTTGTAAAGAGGCGGGCATCAAGCCAATGTTCTCGATTGATGCGGGCGCCCACATGTTTTCAGTTGCGGCATTTTTTCCTGCTGCCCGTGCCGGTGATGTGTTGATCTCAAACGGACTGGCAACAATGGCCTTTGCATTGCCAGCGGCGATTTCTGCCGCAGTTCAAGACCCAAGCGCTCCAGTGCTTTGTTTTACTGGAGACGGCGGTCTGATGATGTGTATGGGTGAACTGTGTACAGCGGTAGAGCAACAGGCCCAGGTTATCGTCATTGTGTTTAACGATAGTGCCTTGTCCCTTATCGATATCAAGCAGCAGAGCAGGGCGCTCGAATCTAGCGGCGTGCGGTGGCAGCATCATGATTTCGCGGGCACCATGCGCGCCCTGGGCGGCTTCGGTGCAAGCGCGACGACAGAACAGGAGTTCGTCACTGCAATGGCAACAGCTCTTAAAACAAAAGGCCCATCGTTAATTGATGTGTCGATTGATCCGTCTGGCTATCCAGAGCAGCTTAAAGCAATGCGTGGGTAGGAGAAGCGCAACCGACTAGGGAGTGATTAGTTCTACAGAAAATGGAGAGGAGGCTGTTGGGTCGACCTGCACTCGCACCGCTCTAACATCCGAGGCGCCAGGGACTTGGAGTCGCGTTAAATTTTCGATGGGTTTGTTATTAAGTTTGAAAGGCTGATCGAAGTGATACTGATGTCGGTCGCCATGGATTAATAGCACGGGCTTGTTCCATTCACGTGCCAGTGGTAGCAATGTTTCACCAACGCTATTTCGAAAGCCGGACCAAGCAGGAAAATCTTCCCACATTGAGCGACTAATTAGCACGTCAGCCTGATAGGCAAAGACAATTGCAGTATGGTTCTTATTGCGAGCCTCATCAAAAGCAGCTTGAATCCATGCGATATTTGCTGCATCTCGTTCAAAGAACTCTTTAATGGCTTTGGGGTCACGCGTTTCAAAATTATTGTTACTACCAACAATATGTAGCGTGACAAAAAGTACGTCGTTGTACACCCAGCGTTGATTTTCTACGAAAGCCGAATACGCCGGTTGTAGCTGGGCCTGACTGACCAAGGTGATCGGATTCATGCCTAGCGACTTTGTGGGGCTATAGAACAGCTGTCTTACTTTGCCTAGGCGCTCTAAGGGATCGTAACCGCCGTTACTTCGCCGATGGCAATCTGTCCACTCATTGTCGCCTGGTGTGTAGACGACGCCCTGTTCGAACAGCGAGAAGTGTTTGAATTGCTCCAAAAACTCTTGATCCGAGCACACCGTGGAGCCACTCTTAAAGTCGCCGACGTGTACCGAGAACGCGGGTCGTGCGCGATTGATTGCTGAGATTAAGGCGCGGTAGGGAGGATAAGATTTTTCTGCGACTCCGTAGGGATGGTCACCAAGAGCCACAAAAGAAAAGCTTTGAGCAAAACTGATTGAACTGGTGACAATCAGCAGACTGA
>CAIYWO010000010.1 GCA_903929925.1 uncultured beta proteobacterium
ACGGCTTGGCCAGGTTGTTTTTTCCAGGTGAGCAGCGTCGCTTCGGACACCGATTCAGATAACTGCGGAACAACGACGTCAGTGATTGCCATTATATTTTTTCCGTAATTGGATAGATTCGATTATTAAGATTATTTGGTCAGCATGAAGGACTTGAACTTACCGAAGGCTTGCTCGATGAGTGCCTTCTGTTGCTCAAGGTGCTTGGCCAAATAACCGACAGCGGGCGAAGCCGAAGCAGCGCGTCCCGCATAACCGAGTTTTTGACCGCTCGACATATTCTGATAAAGGTGATGCTGCACGTAGAACCATGAACCTTGGTTCTGCGGCTCATCCTGAACCCACACAACTTCAGTGGCCTTTGGATATTTACGCAGCTCAGCCTCAAACGTTTTGTGAGCGAACGGGTATAACTGCTCAGCACGAACGATCGCGACGGTATTGTCCTTGCGCTCTTTACGTGCATTGACCAGATCGTAGTAAACCTTGCCCGAGCAGACCAAGACACGCTTGACCGAAGCGGGATTGATTTTCTCATCGACTTCGCCAATGATCGGACGGAAACGACCGCTCGACAAATCAGACATGGGCGAACCCGCGTCTTTGTTACGCAAGAGCGACTTGGGCGTCAAAATAACCAAAGGCTTGCGGAACTGACGCACCATCTGACGACGCAGCAGATGGAAAATCTGCGCAGCGGAGGTTGGTTGAACGACCTGAATATTGTTGTCTGCGCAAAGCTGCAAGAAACGCTCGATACGTGCCGATGAGTGCTCTGGGCCCTGGCCCTCGTAACCGTGAGGCAACATCATTGTGAGGCCAGACTGGCGACCCCACTTTGCTTCACCTGACACGATGAACTGGTCGATCACAACTTGAGCGCCGTTTACAAAGTCGCCAAACTGCGCTTCCCAGATCGTCAAGGTATTTGGATCTGCGCACGAATAGCCGTACTCAAAGCCCAAGACCGCCTCTTCAGACAAGACCGAGTCAATCACGGTGAAAGGGGCCTGCCCTTCGCTTACGTTCTGCAAAGGAATATACGTGCCATCATTCCAGCGCTCACGATTCTGATCGTGTAACACTGCGTGACGGTGCGTGAACGTGCCGCGGCCGGAGTCTTGTCCAGTGATACGCACGGCATAACCAGAAGCGACGAGCGTCGCAAACGCGAGATGCTCACCCATACCCCAGTCAAGATTCTGTTCACCGCGCGCCATGGCGCGACGATCATTCAAGAGCTTATTGACCAAGGAGTGCGGGGTGAAACCCTCAGGCACTGTTGTGAGCTTTTCACCGATACGCTTGAGTTCAGCGGCAGGCACGGCAGTATCTGCCTGGTCCGTCCACTTTGCACTCAGGTAAGGTGTCCAGTCAATTGCATACTTGCTCTTGTAGTTCGTCAACACGGGCTCGATCGTACGACGACCGTCTTCCATGTAACGACGATAGTCCTTCACAAGCTGATCACCCTCGCCCGCCTGCAACACACCTTGCGCTGTCAGTTTGTCTGCATAGAACTGACGTGTGCCAGGATGCGCGCCAATACGCTTGTACATCAGCGGCTGCGTAAGGGATGGCGTGTCTTGTTCGTTGTGGCCAAGCTTGCGGAAGCAAACAATATCAACCACGACATCGCGACCAAACTGCATGCGGAAGTCGAGCGCTAAGCGCGTCGCAAAAACGACTGCCTCAGGATCATCGCCGTTCACGTGGAACACAGGCGCTTCGATCATTTTTGAAACGTCTGTGCAATAGATTGTCGAGCGCGTGTCACGTGGGTCGGAGGTTGTGAAACCGATCTGGTTGTTAATCACCAGATGCACTGTGCCGCCCGTACCGTAGCCGCGTGTTTCGGCAAGGTTCAAGGTTTCCATCACAACACCTTGGCCTGCAAATGCCGCATCACCGTGCACCAAC
>CAIYWO010000011.1 GCA_903929925.1 uncultured beta proteobacterium
ATCTGACCGACATGAGTAGGGCCAAAGACCAATAAAAAGTAGAAGGCCAAAAGACCGACTGCAAAGAATAGATAGGTCGTGGAAATAAACACTTGGCGCTTAAAGCGACTCACCAGCCAACCAAAAATGGGGTTGACCAATAAAGTTACAAACAAGGTGCCAAAGAAGAGCCAGCGGATGGCTTCAATGCCGCGCTGCATGCCCAAGGCTTCCCGAGCGGGACGCACGACCATGAGGGCGCTCAGTACAAAAAAGAAAAATAGCCCAGCTACAAGTGTCCGCGACACTTCGTCGCGGCGTACATTGGTGAAGGTTTGTAGGAATGAGGCCATACGACCGCCAGAAAGGTGACGATTTGATATTACCGATTAACGTTGCAGGGTGCGAGAGGTTCTTTTGATTTTCCAAGAGATCAAGCGGTGCTTAGTGTTCTTCGACGCCGTCGGGGAAACCCGTAAAATCTCGTCTTCTCATAAAGGGGTCTGTCGTGCCTTTAATCCCAACCGTTGATCGCGAAGAAATTCATACTAGGCACATCACGATGCGCGCTTATCGCCGGGCAGATGGTTTGTATGACATTGAGGGGCGCGTGGAAGACACCAAGCCGATTCCCTTTATGGCCCCCCTCGCCAAAGTCGAAAAGCCTGCGGGAGAGCATATCCATGATATCTGGGTTCGCTTAGTCATCGATGACCAATTCTTGATACACGACGTTGCGGCATCCTCGGACGCAACACCGTTTGGTGTGTGTAAAGAATCCCCCGCGACGCTGGCTAAGCTAAAGGGAGAGCGGATTGGTGCTGGGTGGAGCAAGATCGTACGGGGTCACTTAAAAGGATCCGCGGGGTGCACGCACATGATGGAATTACTTGGCCCCATGGCGACCGCCGCTTATCAGGCCTTATGGCCAGTCACCCGTACGCGTCCCGATCCCGTCGATGCAAATGGCAGGCCGCTGAAAGTAGATAGTTGTTACGCCTACGCCAGCCACACCCAAGTAATTCAGCAGATGTGGCCACAGCATTACACAGGACCAGAGAAGCCCTAGCTCTCTTTGACAACCCGCGCAAGTGGAAAAAGTCTGCGTATCGCCTCCGGCTCACAGACACTTTCGTTGCGATTTATAAGCGCAGACGAGGCACATGCGAGCCCATAGGCTAGGCAGCGCTCAGGTGGTTCGCCATTCTGCAGGGCCCAAACAAAACCTCCAACAAAGTTGTCACCCGCACCAACACTTGTGACCACCTCGACAGGAATTGCTGGTGCCCTGAAACTGTGTTGTTGCGTGACAAGTAAGGCTCCGGCGTCTCCTAGGGATAGTGCAACAATTTGGGCTTGCCCAGAGTGCACAATAGCGCGTGCTGCAGCACTCCATTGCGCTTCAGTCTGGAGGGATGTTCCTGTGAATTCCTCGAGCTCACGCAAACTTGGTTTTACGAGATAGACACCAGCCTCAAGTGCCAACCTCAGGGGGGTACCTGAGCTGTCTAGCACCATGTGCGCGCCTTTGTTTTTGAGCGCAGTTGCGAGTGTGGCAAACAAGCTAGCGGGTACACCTGTTGGCAAGCTGCCGCTGGCTACGACAACGTCCCCTGCGTGCGTCAGTTTAAGAATCGTGTCAAGGCAGGGCTGCCACTCTGATTCGGTTAACGTGGGTCCCGGTAAGACAAACCTAAAGTCTTTGCCCGTTGTTGTTTCGTGTACCGAAAAGGCCTGACGGGTATTGCCCGAAATCTTAACGGGGCGAGTTTGCAGACCTTCTTGATCCAGGGCTTGTTGAAGCAATTGTCCATTTAAGCCACCCACCGGATAGAC
>CAIYWO010000012.1 GCA_903929925.1 uncultured beta proteobacterium
AACTCAGTGAAAAATATTTCGTTTGGAATGAAACCATGTGCACCCGTCACTTCCCAACCCGTTGAGCTCGAGAGCTGAGCGGTAAGGTCGCTAAACTTAGGGATGCGCTTCGTATCTAGGCGAATGGCTTCTTGGCCGTGAAGAAGCTTGGAGCACGACGTCTTAGCAGACAGTTCCTGCATTGAATTGATCAGGCTTGCCCATGTTGCATGTGATGTATCGGAGTAGCGGGTCGCCCAGTCCTGCGCAATCAGCATGCCGTCATGCTCTAGATGGTGTTCTTCTTGCTTTGCAATCGTCATAGCCGTCATGGCGTCAGGGTTATACGTTTGTGTGCGCCCCAGGCCCGACCCACGGAGGGGGTGCAAAGAGCGAATGTTAACTTTTTAGCTGAGGCTAAATGTTGCGTACACCCTTCGAATGAAGGGTATGCGACAAAAGAAAGTTTGACTTAGCATTTAAGCGATGTCTCAAGTCTAGAGTTCTACCGCGCGGGTGCAAGAATAGAACTAAGACTTGAGTGCTTGGACTAATAGACGGGCCGTGTGTATGGCTTCTGTTTGCGCACCATCATGGATTTGGTGACGGCAACTTGTGCCATCAGCGATCACCACAGAGTTAGGCTTACGCTTACGCACTGCTGGTAGCAGAGCAAGCTCAGCCATCGCAAGAGACGCCTCGTGATGTTCCGCTTCGTAACCAAAACTTCCGGCCATGCCACAGCACGATGACTCGATTGTTGAGACTGTCACCCCTGGAATCCAGCTCAGCACGGTCTGCACGGGGGTCAATGCATCAAATGCTTTTTGGTGGCAATGACCGTGCAACATGACGGTATCGGTATCAATGGCTGAGAGCGAAAGATTGAGTCGATTGGCTTTATGTTCGCGGACAAGAAACTCTTCGAACAGCAGGGCGCTTTCGCTTAAGGCCTTGGCTTCCTCACCCCAACCATACTGCAAGAATTCATCGCGCATGGTTAATAGGCAAGAGGGTTCTAAACCTACGATTGGCACGCCGCGTCTAACGAAAGGGGTGAGAGCATCCAGGGCACGACGTGCTTCTTGTTTAGCCTGTTCAACCAATCCTGCAGACAGGAAAGTACGACCGCAGCAGAGAGGTCGTTCGTTCGGGACGGTGTTGAAGTGCACGGTGTAACCCGCAGCTTCAAGCACTTGCTGTGCAGCCTGTGCGTTTTCAACATCGATGTGATTGTTGAAGGTATCCACAAACAACAGAACTTCTTTGACCGCTGAAGAGGCTCCTGTTGAGGTGTTGCTTTGTGCTGCCTTCTGTACCGCCTTTAAAAAGCTTGGACGAAACACGGGAAGAGAGCGCTCAGCAGCAAACCCAAGCAATTTCTTTACAGCCGCGCCAAGCACAGGTGTCTGCTCAAGCGCGTGTAAAACGCCTCCAACATGTCCGGCTGCACCAGCATAGCGCGGCATATAGGCGACTAACTTCTCACGCAGGCTGGTGCCATGCTTTGCACCCCAAGCTGCGCGGGCCTCGATTTTCATCTTGGCCATATCGACGCCTGTGGGGCAGTCGCGCTTACAGCCCTTGCACGATACACATAGATCAAGCGTTTCTTTCACTTCTACGCTTGCTAAGCCATCCGACCCAAGTTGTCCTGACAAAGCAAGGCGCAAGGTGTTAGCACGGCCTCTGGTGACGTGCTCCTCATCTTTAGTGATTCGGTAACTGGGACACATTGTGCCGGCATCAAATTTGCGGCAATGTCCGTTGTTATTACACATCTCAATTGCAGAGGCCAGGCCATTGCTCGGATCGGATCCGGTGCCAGGTGCGGTCTCGACGCCGGTCATTGGATCGCGCAACACGTTCCAGCTAGACCAGTCAAGTGCGGTTGAGATATTTGCGACTCCATAGCCAGGCGCAAAACGGAAATTCGAACGATCATCCATTCTGGGTGGATGGATCATCTTGTTTGGGCTAAAGCGATTATCTGGATCAAAAAGAGTTTTGATTTCAGCGAAGGCTTGGTGGATCCGCGGGCCATATTGCCATGACACCCATTCACCGCGGCACAAACCGTCGCCATGCTCACCCGAAAGTGCGCCTTTGTATTCCCGCACGAGCGCTGCAGTCTCTTCAGCGATTGCGCGCATCTTCTGTGCGCCGTCGCGGCGCATATCCAGGATAGGTCTAACGTGCAGTGTGCCCACGCTTGCGTGCGCGTACCAAGTGCCCTCGGTTCCATAGCGATGAAACACTTCGGTCAATCTATTGGTGTATTCGGCCAGATTTTCAAGCGGGACTGCACAGTCTTCAACGAAAGAAACGGGTTTACCGTCTCCTTTCATACTCATCATGATGTTCAGGCCAGCCTTGCGCACATCCCACAAGGCCTTTTGTGCGTTGGCCTCTGGCATCTTGACGACGCAATTGGGCAAACCATGATCGGACAGCAGTGTGTCTAGATCATCGAGCTTCTTAATCAGGCTAGCTTGCTCTTCTCCGGCAAACTCGACGAGCAAGATCGCCGCAGGTTTGCCAATCAGCGCTTTCTCGATAACCGGGCGGAACGCAGGGTTCTCAAGCGCAAGCTCAATCATCGTGCGGTCAACGAGTTCGACTGCCGTTGGATTGAGTTTGACGATGTGCTGTGCCGAGTCCATTGCCTGGTAAAAGCTTTGGAAGTTCACGACACCCAAGGTTTTATGAACAGGCAGGGGACTGAGCTTGAGCGTAATCTGCCGGCTGTACGCGAGTGTGCCTTCAGAACCGACCAAAATATGTGCAAGGTTAGCCACACCGTCGTCGGTGTACGCACGTGGGTTCTGACAATCAAATAAATCGAGGTTGTAGCCTGCCACGCGCCGTAAAACTTTTGGAATACGCTCTGCGAGCTCGCCACGCTCTCTGGTTGCAATCTGTTTGAGTTGCTCAAGGATGCCTTGCATCCGAGAACCCGCTACTGGCGAATTCAGAGAGCCAAAGTACGCTTGCGTCCCATCAGGCAGAATTGCATCAATGCCCAACACGTTATGAACCATGTTGCCATATTCAATGGATCGTGACCCACAGGAGTTGTTGCCCGTCATCCCACCAATCGTGCACTGTGCACTCGTCGAGACATCGACTGGGAACCACAAGCCATGCGGCTTTAACCACGCGTTGAGGTGGTCAAGAACAATACCCGGCTCGACGGTTACCGTGCGCGCCTGGGGATCGAAGTCAATCACATTACAAAGCCATCGACTGTTGTCGATGATGAGTGCTTCGCCAACTGTCTGCCCACATTGACTCGTGCCAGCGCCGCGTGACAACACGGCTGCGCCGAGGTCGCGAGCGATATCCAATGTGCGCAACACATCAGCTTGATCGCGCGGCACAACTACTCCAGTTGGAGTGATTTGATAGATAGATGCATCGGTCGAATAACGCCCGCGGCTTGCCGCATCAAACAATACATCGCCGCGGATTTCCTTCGCTAGGCGTGTCGCAAGCGCTGACGTACTAGCCGTTTGCTTGCGATGAAAGACGATCGGCTTCGGTGGCTGTGGTGCTAGGACTGCGCTCATACGTTCTTTGCGAAATAGTCCATGCCAGCGTTGACACCGCTTCCAGCAAGCTTGACGCCAGCTAATTTCAGGCCCATCTCTACGCCGGCCAATGTGGCTAACAGTGTGAGATCGTTACTGTCGCCCAGG
>CAIYWO010000013.1 GCA_903929925.1 uncultured beta proteobacterium
ATCTTGACCTAGGCAGTTCTCCCGTGTCGAGGTCACCCGCTGCCAGATCTCTGCATCCTCCGGCACAGTCGGTAGATCAGCTCGGTCGCCCGTTGCGCTTTGCTGAGCAAACGTCTGAATATTACGCAACTGATGGACTTCACCCCGGGATTTGAGGGCTCGGTCTTCTCCCTGAAGTCGCTCAAGGTGATAGTGACACACATAATTGCCCCGCCCTTTGAGCAAAGCAATTGTGGCCGGAATACTAAGCGCTTCGCGTACCCGTGGAAGATCACGGGAAAACAATTGATCTTGCAAGGTTCGCGTACCCGTCGACACCAAGACTTTACCGCCGCCAAGCAGCGCTGGCACCAAATAGGCCCAGGTCTTGCCTGTACCGGTACCTGCCTCGGCAATCAAGGTCGAGCGCTCTGCAATCGTGCGCTCAACGGCCTGCGCAAGCTCAATTTGTGTCGTCCGGACACGAAATCCTGGAGACATCGCCGCAAGCGGCCCATCTAGGGAAAAAATCTCAGAAATCAGGGGTTCTTGCATATCAAATACCAACGAAGCATGCCGGATCATACCGCCTGAACTGAGGACACTCTCCACATGTGGCAAAATCGTCCGTTTGTCGCCTTACAAGAAGCGTTTGATCAAATGAGTGATTTAAGTCCTACCACGTCAGACACCGAACTGCGCATCATTGCCCAGCTCGCACAAGAGTTAAGTGTTCGTCCACAACAAGTGGCAGCCGTGATTGAGCTGCTGAAAGACGGCGCAACCGTGCCGTTTATTGCGCGCTACCGCAAAGAAGCAACTGGAGGGCTCGACGACACCGTGCTGCGTAACCTGGACACGCGTCTGCTCTACTTGCGCGATCTCGAGGACCGCCGCGCTGCAATTTTGAGCTCAATCACCGAACAAAATAAACTGACACCAGAACTCGAACTGGCCATCAAGCAAGCCGACACCAAACAGCGCCTAGAAGATCTCTATGCACCATTTAAGGTCAAGCGTCGCACTCGCGCACAAATCGCCCGAGAAGCGGGCCTAGAGCCTCTGGCAGACGGCATTCTGGCCAACTTGCAATGCGATCCGCTGACGCTTGCTACACAATATTTGAATGCAGAGGCTGGCATCACGGAGCCTAAAGCTGCGCTCGACGGTGCCCGCGATATTCTGGCCGAGCGTTATGCAGAAAACGCCGATCTCTTGGCGGACATGCGCAATCATCTCTGGACACAAGGTTATCTGTACTCAAAAGTCGCTGACGGCAAGGAAGCCGAAGGCGCAAACTTTCGTGACTGGTTTGACTTTAATGAACCGCTTCGCAGCCTCCCCTCGCATCGTATTCTTGCCATGTTGCGTGGACGTCAACAAGGTGCGCTTGAACTACGCATTGGCATAGAGGCGTCGCAAGACATTCTCGTCCCGCACCCTTGCGTAGAACGGGTGGCACGGTTCTTAGAGCTCGGGAAAGGCTTGTTTGATGCAGCCCCAACGCCACGCGCAAAATGGCTCGCCGATGTTGCGCGCTGGACTTGGCGCGTCAAGCTGCTCACGATGTTTGAAACAGAAATGCTGACACGCCTGCGTGAAACCGCTGAAGCGGAAGCCATTCGCGTGTTTGCCGCAAACCTCAAAGACCTGTTGCTGGCTGCGCCAGCGGGCCCTAAAGCCGTGCTTGGTTTGGATCCAGGCATCCGCACCGGTGTGAAAGTTGCTGCGATCGATCACACCGGCAAACTCGTTGAAACAGCCACCATTTATCCCTTCGAACCGCGCCGTGATCGCGTGGGGTCGCTGACGACGCTCGCCACAATCGCGCGCCGTCACAAGATTGAACTGGTCGCCATCGGCAACGGCACCGCTTCACGCGAAACTGAGAAACTCGTCGCAGACCTGATGGCCGCGCAACCCGATTTAAAGCTGACACGCGTCGTGGTCTCAGAGGCCGGAGCCTCGGTCTATTCAGCGTCAGAGTTGGCCGCACTTGAATTCCCCGACCTGGACGTGAGCTTGCGGGGTGCAGCCTCGATTGCACGTCGTCTGCAAGACCCCCTCGCAGAACTCGTAAAGATCGAGCCGAAAGCGATTGGAGTCGGCCAATACCAACACGACCTCAACCAGCGCGAGTTAGCTCGGTCGCTCGATGCCGTTGTTGAGGACTGCGTGAATGCTGTCGGCGTCGATGTAAACACCGCTTCTGCAGCGCTCTTGACGCGCGTATCCGGGCTTAACAGCACCTTAGCGAAAAACATCGTCTCGTATCGTGATGCCAAAGGTGTCTTCCCAAACCGTAGCGCACTCAAAGACGTCCCGCGCTTCGGTGAAAAAGCCTTTGAGCAGGCAGCGGGCTTCCTGAAGATTCCAAATGGCGACAATCCGCTAGACGCCTCTTCTGTCCACCCAGAAGCTTATCCGATCGTTGAGCGGATTTTGAAGAAAATCGCTGCAGACATGAAGGAGGTCATTGGCAACCGCGAGAAGCTCAAAGGTCTTTCGCCCTCGGAATTCACCGATGAGCGTTTTGGTGTACCCACTGTACGGGATATTTTGCTAGAACTAGAAAAACCTGGCCGTGATCCACGTCCCGAGTTCAAAACTGCAACTTTTAAAGAAGGCGTTGAAACACTCAACGATTTGTTGCCCGGCATGCTACTTGAGGGAGTTGTCACAAACGTCGCAAACTTCGGCGCGTTTGTGGATATTGGCGTGCATCAAGATGGCTTGGTCCATATCTCGGCGCTTGCAGAAAAGTTTGTCTCTGACCCGCGTGATGTCGTACGAGTTGGACAGACAGTGAAAGTTCGGGTGCAGGAAGTCGATATTCCGCGCAAGCGCATTGCACTCACGATGCGTTTGAATGATGAGACCCCACCCCCACGCAGTGCTGGTGGAGCCCCTGCTTCAAGTAATCGTTCCAGCGGCGGCCAATCAGCTGGCAAGCAAAATAAAGGTGCTGCACCAGAACCGCTTGGGCAAGGTGCGATGGCTGCGGCGTTTGCTAAGTTGAAGCGGTAAGGCCTAAGCCAAGGGGATCCGGAAAGAAAACTTGACGCCACCTGCGTCAAGATTTTCAAAGCGGATTGAACCAGCATGGATTTCAACGATATGCTGACTCAACCATAAACCAACGCCGGTACCCTCAGATTTTGTTGTAGCAAACAAACTAAACACCTTGTGCATGACGCTTGGATGTACGCCCATGGCATTGTCAGAAACAGTGAAAATCCAAGAGCCGCTTTCGATCTGACTGGTTACGCGCATCTGTAAATCCTTGCGACCCGTGGCATTGCAAGCATCCAGCGCATTTGCCAAGAAGTTAGATATCACGCGCCGAATCAAACCATCGTCCAACATTGCTTTAGCGCCGGTTTGTGCATGACATTCAAAAGCGATGCCAGATTGTTTAATGCGGCTCGCGTAGAGCGCCACGACCGTCTCAACCATCGTATCTATCTCGCAGAGCGTACGTACGTCGGCACGCTTGACGAACAACTTCTTTAAGCTCCCAATCAATTTGGCAGCCTCTTGATTTGCTTGCGTTAGCCGGTTGAGTATTGAAACAATTCTATCGGGGCTCTGGTTTGCCAACACGTATGACTTTGCAGACTCAGCGTCGAGTTGGATTCGAGCCAAAAACTGATTGAGTTCGTGCGATAGTCCGCCCGCCAAGGCCCCTGTGTGTGTTAAAGCGTCCGCATCCAAGAGGTTACGTACAAGTATCTCTTTCTCCTCAAGCAAGGATACAAGACGAGCCCTATCTGCAGCAGCACGCAAGGCAGCGGTAGAACAGTTCTGTAACCAATAATATAAAAGTCCGATATCGATACAAAAAAGGAGCGAAATCCTAATGCCACGCAGCCATAAATCGGCAAGATTTATAAATTTAGTACCCGCAGCATCGATCTCGGGAAGCATATACGCAAGAACGATCAAGGCCACAG
>CAIYWO010000014.1 GCA_903929925.1 uncultured beta proteobacterium
CCTGCCTCGATGGCGTGCCCAAAGGTGTGGCCAAGATTCAAAATCGCACGCAAACCTGTCTCGCGCTCATCTTTTGAGACAACCCAAGCTTTGTATTCACACGAACGACGAATCGCCTCGGCCAGCAGAACAGGATCGCGCGCACGCAGGCCCGCTACGTTTGTTTCACACCAGGCAAAAAATTCTGCATCCAGGATGAGGCCGTACTTGATGACTTCAGCCAAGCCCGCTGACATTTCACGATCTGGCAAGGTGTTGAGTACATCGGTGTCGATCTCGACGGCGATCGGCTGATAAAACGCACCGATCATATTTTTGCCAAGCGGATGGTTGACCGCCGTCTTGCCACCCACCGAGGAATCTACCTGCGACAATAAGGTCGTTGGCACCTGAACAAAGCGCACACCGCGCATGTAGACCGCTGCAGCAAAGCCAGCCATATCACCGATGACACCGCCACCCAGGGCGACGATAACGGCGCGGCGATCAAGCTGCGCACCCAGCATGGCATCAAAAATCAGATTCAATGTTTCCCAGCTTTTGTGGGCCTCACCATCGGGCAACACAATCGGCACGATGCGTTTGCCCGTGGCCGATAAAACCTTCGTCACCCGCTCACCCATCAAACCCTGAATCACAGGGTTAGTGACTAGCGCGATAGTGGTGGCGTCGGCGGGGATTGATTGCGCCAGGGCATCGAGTCGCCCGCTCGCAATGTGAATTGGATATTGTCCGCCCGGAGTGGCGACGGTTACGGTGTGCATGGTTTGTTCTCAGCAGAGGGGGTCTCAGTATGATGACTCGCCGCAAAATCGGCTCGCATGTTCTCTGAGGAATTGGCAGGCCGGCTTTGCGCGGAGCGGTCAATGGGTTTGTCGAGCTGTTTGAGTCGGTCAACAATCTGAAGCACCAGCTGCCCGACCGACATCGTGCCAGTGTCGACTGTCAGATCAGCGACCTCCTGGTACAGAGGCTCGCGTGCTTCGAGCAAAGACCGCAAGGTTCCCTTGGGGTCGGGGGTCGCGAGCAAGGGTCGGTTGCGATCCCGGCTCGTTCGCCGAAAGAGCTCGTCCACACTGGCACGCAGGTAGACAACTAGCCCTCGGGTGCGCAAGGCGCTGCGGTTTTCAGCGGCAATGACTGCGCCGCCCCCCGTTGCCAGGACGATATCAGGTCTAACCGTACAGTCATCCAGCACCTGACACTCACGTTTACGGAACCCTTTTTCACCTTCGATCTCAAAGATCACAGGGATACGGACACCACAACGGGCTTCTAACTCATGATCCAGATCGAGAAAATCACGACGCAAGGCTCGGGCAAGTGCTTTGCCAATCGTGGTTTTACCCGCCCCCATCATTCCAACCAGGAAGATCGGCGTGTCGTGGCCCAGGGTGCGAGCAGGCAGCTCTGGCACAACGCTGTCAGCAGACGCGTGGGGCTCGCCGTCTTGGGACGACTCTGGGAGGGGTTCGTGACTCATAACAACATTATCCCATTGACCGTCCCGAGACACCAATAGGTTGGGGCAAACCGCCGCAAAACCTTTAAAATTGCAAGCAATGAGCAAATCCAACCCCCCCCGCGATGACGACGACCTGCCAGACGAGAAGCCTAAAGGCTCGTTTCTGGTGCGGTTCCTTCTGAAACTATCGATTTTGTCGGCTGGTCTGGCATTGTGCGGTGCCCTGCTGTTTGGCATGGCAATGGCACTGGCCTGGCCCAACCTGCCAGACTTGAATGCGATGACGGACTATCGTCCACGCGTCCCGCTGCGCATCTTCACCTCTGACAAAGTCATGATCGGTGAGTTCGGCGAAGAGCGCCGCAACGTGCTGCGCTTTAACGAGATCCCAGACATCATGAAATCAGCCGTGTTATCGGCCGAAGATGACCGCTTTTATCAGCACGGCGGGATTGATTGGACTGGTGTCGTGCGCGCGGGTCTAACCAACCTGATCTCGATGCAGAAATCGCAAGGCGCCAGCACCATCACGATGCAGGTCGCACGTAACTTCTATCTTTCGTCAGAAAAGACCTACTCCCGTAAGTTTTACGAGCTGCTGCTGACCTTCAAGATCGAAGCCAGTCTGTCGAAAGATCAGATCCTTGAGCTCTATCTGAACCAGATTTATCTGGGACACCGCGCCTACGGCTTTGCGGCGGCATCACGTACTTATTTAGGTAAATCGCTGTCTGAGATTACGCCTGCCGATGCAGCGCTGCTGGCTGGGATTCCCAAAGCACCGTCGCGCTTTAACCCCATCGCTAACAAGCCACGCGCCGTACAGCGCCAGCGCTATGTGCTGGGTCGTATGCATTCACTGGGCTACCTGACCGAAGCAGAATACAAAGCGGCACTTGCGCAACCGGTCATCATCAAGTCTGCCGAGGGCACTCCTGCAGGGGGTTACGCGGTGCATGGTGAATACGCCGCTGAACTCGCACGTCAGTTGATGATTAGTGTGTACCCAGACAACGTGTATTCACGCGGGCTCAATGTGTACACAACGATTCACTCAAAGGACCAAGAGTGGGCCTATCAGTCGTTGCGTGAAGGTGTGCTCGACTACACCCGTCGTGCGCCTTACCCAGGCCCCGAGGCACAACTGACGTTGCCAGCTGGTCTAGAAAAAGATCCTGCAAAGTTTGATGAATTTTTAGATGGCGTATTTGATAAGCATCAAGATCGCACCGAGATGCTGGTGGGTGTGGTGTTATCGGTTGCGCCCAATGAAATCAAAGTGGCGCGCAGTGCCAGCGAAATCATCACGGTGAACGACAAACGCGCGCTTGGCGTGATTGCACGTGCGTTAAACCCCAAAGCACCTGCAAATTTAAAAATTCAGCGTGGCTCTGTGGTGTACATACACAAAGCACCTGAGTACTGGGAAATCCTCAATCTGCCAACCGTGCAAGCAGCCTTTGTCTCAATGACGCCGCAAGACGGCGCGCTGCGTGCGATGGTTGGGGGTTTTGACTTCTATCACGGCAACTTCAACCGCGTGACACAAGCGTGGCGCCAACCAGGCTCTGCGTTTAAGCCCTTCATTTATGCCGCGTCACTTGAGCGCGGCTTGACTCCCGGGACGTTGATTTCAGATCAGCCCTTTGAATTGACCGCAGCACAAACAGGATCTGGTAAAGCATGGACGCCCAAGAACTACGGTGACCAATATGACCAGATGCTGACCATGCGTGAAGCCATCGCACGATCCAAGAACATGGTGTCAATCCGTATCTTGCAATCGATCGGGCCGCAATACGCACAAGAATATGTCGCGCGCTTTGGCTTTGATAAGTCACGCCATGCGCCGGTATTGCCGATGGCCTTGGGCTCGGGCTCAGTCACACCCATGCAGCTGGCTGCCGGGTTTTCCGTCTTTGCCAACGGCGGCTACCGTGTGACCCCTTTCCTGATTGATCATGTCACGGATGCAAACGGTCAGACCCTGATGCGCGCCAAGCCTGTGATTGCGGGGGATTCGGCAGCCCGCGCCATTGATGCCCGGACGGCTTACGTCATGGACGACATGCTGCGCGGGGTAGCAACCTCTGGCACAGCGGCACGCTCACGTCAGGTGCTCAAGCGTGGCGATTTGGCCGGCAAGACCGGCACGACCAACGATTCAGTTGATGCCTGGTTTGCGGGTTATACGCCTCAACTAGTTGGTGTGGCATGGCTCGGCTACGACCAGCCAAAATCTCTGGGTTCGCGTGAAACCGGGGGCGGAGCTTCTCTGCCCATCTGGATGGGCTACATGCAAAATGCACTTAAGAGCTTCCCAGAACAAAAGCGCGGCCCGCTTCCGGACGGCTTGATTTCCGAAGGCGGAAATCTGTATTTCAAAGAATTCCCGCCAGCAGATGCGGTCAAACGCCTGGGAGACCCAAACCAGGACACGCTAGGCGACTTTTTGAATAATATGGGTGGCAATCAGGGCGGCTCGGGCCGGCGTCCCGACCCGGGTGGCTAACCCGTCAGGGCTTACAGCTCGACGGTAAGCGTCTTGCCGGTTGCCTCGGAGCATATATTCGACAATGTCTGATGCAGGTCCGTGCCACCCCGGGTATCTTTCCAGTGGCTGCCATCAAAACGGTAGTGAAAACCACCGCTGCGGGCGGCGAGCCACATTTCATGGAGAGGCGCCTGACTGTTGATCACGATCTGGTGGCCGTTTTCAAAAATCAGGTTCAAAACGTTGCCGTTTCGCTTCGTTTCCACATCTAGATCAAGCTTTTCGAACCAGTGGTCCGCTTGGGCTTCTATTGCATCTAGAATGGCAGTTGCGCGTGTATGAAATTCTGTATCGTTCATAATCCTTGTCCTCACATTTGAGGGAGCCAGCAGTGATCCGCAAAACCGACAGACCGCGACATGCCCGCATTGTAGCGATGCTTACCCTCTCAGCTTGGGTGGCAGGTTGCGGTTTTAAAGGTCCGCTTTATATGCCGGCCAAGCCTGCGGAGGTTCGCCCCTATGTCAGCCAGGAGTCGATGTACGGTATGCCGCCTGACGAAAACAATTCGGTCATCCCGTTCTTTGACGAGGATCTTATCCTGACGCCAGCTCCGGTGGTGATCGAATAACGCTCTGTCACTCTCTCAATTTCTGATGCCTGTATTGTGCTTCAGAACGTTCGTGAACCCTTCAATACCCATAGCCTCAACATGACTGCTCCCGGATCAAACACCTCAACCGCAGCTCTTGCTACCCCTGCTGGTTCACCCTTTTTTAGTTATCGCAACGGCTCCTTACACGCCGAAGGCGTTTCGCTTTCAGAACTGGGGCGTGCACTAGGTACGCCGCTATATGTTTACTCCAGAGCTGCCCTGGCAGCAGCCTGGGCATCCTATCAAGAAGCTATTGGCGCACATCACGTCTTGGTTTGCTATGGGATGAAGGCCAACTCAAACCTTGCTGTCCTAAAAGAGTTTGCGCGGCTTGGTAGTGGTTTTGACATTGTTTCGGGTGGCGAATTAGCACGCGTGTTGGCCGCTGGAGCCGACCCTGCAAAGGTTGTGTTTTCTGGTGTCGGGAAGCAAGCGTGGGAAATGCGTGCGGCACTGGACGCTGGCGTGAAGTGTTTTAACGTGGAGTCTGTTCCCGAACTCAAGCGCCTATCGCAGGTAGCTTCTGAGATGGGCAAGACAGCGTCCGTGTCCTTACGCGTGAATCCTGATGTCGATGCACAAACACATCCCTATATTTCAACGGGCCTGAAAGAAAACAAGTTTGGCATCGCGATTGAAGAAGCTCCGGCTGCGTATCAGCTGGCTGCTTCTCTTCCAGGAATCTCTGTGGTGGGTGTTGACTGCCACATTGGCTCGCAGATCACTGAGGTCGCACCCTACCTGGATGCGTTGGACAAACTGTTGAAGTTGATCGATCAGCTGACCAAGCTTGGCATCACACTCAAGCATCTAGACCTGGGTGGCGGGCTGGGTATTCGTTACGACGATGAAACCCCTCTCGCGCCCAAAGTGCTACTCGACAAAGTCTTTGCGCAGTTAAAGGCGCGTGGCTATGACGGACTTGAGCTTGTGCTCGAGCCAGGACGCTCACTTGTCGGTAACGCGGGCGTCTTGCTCACGACGGTCCAATATCTGAAGCATACGGAAGCCCGTAATTTTGCGATTGTCGATGCGGCAATGAATGATTTGATGCGGCCTGCACTCTACGAAGCGTGGCATGGCGTTTTACCAGTCGAGCCGCGCACCAATGCCAGCACGCTCTATGACGTAGTTGGACCCGTTTGTGAAAGCGCAGACTGGTTAGCACGTGCACGGCAACTCGCACTAAATGAAGGCGATGTGCTGGCAATTGAATCAGCTGGGGCATACGGCTTTGTGATGGCCGGGAGCTACAACAGTCGTCCGCGCGCAGCAGAGGTCATGGTCGATGGCGACAAATACTATGTTGTGCGCCAACGCGAGACCTTTGCTGATCTGATTCGCGGCGAGAGCTTCTTGCCTTAAACGTTGCGGTTTTTAAGTCCTGCGGTTTAACGTGACCGCAGGTAAGAAAACAGCATCGGCAATGTA
>CAIYWO010000015.1 GCA_903929925.1 uncultured beta proteobacterium
GGTGTGCGCGCCGCCTACTTGGGGGACTGAGATGGAATATTTACTTCAGCAAGTTCTAAATGGAGTCACGATTGGTGCTGTCTATGCCTCGCTCGGTCTCGCTTTAGTGTTGATTTATCGGACGACCAATATCGCAAACTTTGCTCAGGGCGAGATGGCAACGTTTTCTGCCTTTATGACTTGGCAGCTCACGCAATGGGGCATTCCGATTGTGTTGGCGATCTTGATCGTTATTGCGATTTCAGCGGTGATCGGTGCGGTGATTTACGGCATTTTGGTTCGGCCGGTTCAATATAAAGACGAAATGACGATCATCATTGTCACGCTTGGTCTTTACTTGGCCTTTAACAGTACGACCGGAGCGATTTGGGGCTATATGCAGAAAACCTCGCCTAGCCCGTTCCCCGCGACCACGTGGATGTTGGGAGACGTGCGTGTCTCTGCTGAGTTAGTCAGCTTTGTGCTGGTATTGATGGCGATTTCCTTCGGTCTGTTTTTGTTGTTCCAAAAAACTAAATTGGGTAATGCCTTGAGAGCAGCCGCATCAAACGCCCAATCGGCGCAATTGGTCGGCATACCGTATACCAAGATGATGATTCTTGGCTGGGGAATGGCGGCGGGTCTAGGCGCGGTTTCTGGTGCGTTGGTATCTTCTCGTCTGTCTTTAGATCCCAATATGATGGCTGATGTCATCATTTATGGCTTCGCCTCGGCCGTCGTCGGAGGCATGAGCAGCTACGTTGGTGTCGTAGTTGGAGGCATGATCGTTGGGGTTTCTCAGGCGCTCACGATCGCTTTTCTCCCAGGGCTCGGTGCTGACTTACAGATCGTCGTGCCATTAGTGCTGATTGTCGCCGTTTTGATCGTCAAGCCAGAAGGCTTGTTTGGCAAAACAGTTGCGGCGAGGGTCTAAATATTATGAACAAAACTAATTATGCTGCGCCTGCTTCTGGTGGATGGACTCTTTTGCAAAAGGGAGTGGTTTCGATCGTTGTGGCGCTCGCTTTGCTTGGACTACCGCTCGTTGTGCCCGGATATCTGACGTTTCAGCTGAGTGGGGTGATGGCCTATGCAGTGGCTGCGATCGGACTGAATCTTATTACTGGGTACGCCGGACAGATCTCACTTGGTCATAATGCTTTTTTTGCGTTGGGTTCTTACACCGCAGCGATGAGTATGGTGTATTTCAATGTTCATTACATTACGTCAGTGTTTTTGGCAGCCATTGTTAGTTTTGTAGTGGGTTACCTAGCTGGGTTTCCCGCTCAGCGCTTAAGAGGGCTGTATTTGGCGTTGATCACCTTGGTGCTCGCCGTATCGGTCGCGCCAATCATCAAGCATTTCAAGGATGTCACGGGTGGAATGCCTGGCCTATCCATAGATCGTCCTACACCACCCGCATGGACTGGGCTCACCAAAGACGCATGGATTTATTATCTTGTCTTAATGTTTACGGTTGTGTGCTTCTACCTTGCGCGAAATTTTGTTGCAGGGAGCACGGGCAGGGCGCTTACCGCGGTGCGACTTGCACCATTGGCAGCTTCCTCAATGGGCGTGAATGTAAACGGTTATAAAGTCCTGATTTTTGGTCTCGGTTCAATGATGGGCGGGATTGGTGGGGCACTGTTTAATTACTCGATTGGTTTTGTCGGACCAGACTCATATTCGCTCATGCTTTCAGTAGGCTTCTTGGCTGCCATTGTGGTGGGTGGCCTGGGAACGATTTGGGGTGCGTTGGTGGCGGGCCTATTCCTGCAGTTCGTACCGACCTACGCCTCCGACATTAGCGAAGCATTGGCCGGCACGGTGTATGGCGGCATTCTCATTGCCTGCATGTTTTTCATGCCTCGAGGCATCGTAGGCACTTGGATTGAGAAAAGACAACAAAGACACCGACCTGCTGCGAAGGCCTAACTCGAAGTGCTATGCTTGCCCTCAATGCTGAAGCAGAGGGACGTATGGAGATTAGGCAACTAAAGTATTTTGTCAGGATTGTTGAGCTCGGAAGCTTGACGCGTGCCGCCGAGTCTCTATTTATTGCCCAGCCGGCGCTTAGCCAACAGATGGCGAGCTTAGAAAAAGATCTAGGCATCAAGTTGTTGACGCGGAGTGTGCGGGGCGTAATGGTTACCCAAGCTGGGAAGGCTTTTTACCAACAAGCGAACACCATTCTCAAGCAAGTTGAAAATGCGCGGTTGGTTGCAAAGTCCGAGAACGATCATCCAAGTGGAATGGTGAGCATAGGTATACCTAGCAGTATTGCCAACGTGCTTGCCGCGCCTCTCTACAGCGCGATACGTACGAAGTATCCTGACGTTTTGCTTGAAATTAATGAGACTCCCAGCGCCTACCTTGATGAATTGGTGATCAACGGGCGCATCGACATCGGCCTATTGTTTAATTTTTCTAGAGCAAAGGGACTCAAGCTGCGTAAGCTTTTGTCTGAAGGCCTTTACCTCGTCGGAAGACAAGGATCCTTCGATTCATGCGATCCAATACCTCTCGCTGATGTCTGCCGGATGGAAGTGTTGGCACCAAGCCGAACGAATAGCATACGCGTACAGATTGATAAGGGATTGTTTTCCTCAGGCCTCTCGTTGATCCCTGTAGCCGAGATTAATGCTACCCCTGTCACAAAAAAATTGACTCTTGCCGGGCAAGGCCTATCGATATTGCCCTGGTGTGCGATTGACGAAGAAATTAGCAACGGTCTACTGCAGGCTAAGCTCATCGTTGAACCTGAAGTGAGAAGAGACGTGTTTATTGCACTGTCCGAAACGGTTCCACTCAGTCATGCTGCCTTGTGTGTCTACCAGTTGATGATTGATATCGTCTTCGAGTTGATCGAACAAAAGAAATGGAGGGGGGTTGTAGCTGTCGATCAAGACTAGGCGAATCCACTTTATTGAATGATCACCCTCGATAAACACACAGCCTGCGCCTGCGGTCGTATGCGGTTGGTAGATTACCTGGATCACATCTTAGAGGGGACCAAATCAGAGCGCACACACAAGCGTAGTAGGCATAAATGAATCCAAAAGACACGTGTGCGTCTTCTGATCATGATTCATCATCCGCAGGTCCCCTGTTCGAATCAGGGATGCGCCACAAAGTACCTCCTCAAGTAGACGAGCCTCCAGAAGTCGTTTAGTTTTTGCGTCTTAAGGTGAAATCAAAATGAACAGAATTACGCTTGAGCCAGGTAAGCGCGGTGGCAAACCGTGCATCCGTGGGCTTCGGATTACCGTCTATGACGTGCTGACGATGCTGTCTGAGGGTGCTTCTTCACAA
>CAIYWO010000016.1 GCA_903929925.1 uncultured beta proteobacterium
GCTGCATAACGGACACTCCCCGCACAAACAACGCCGAAATAGCTCCCGAATAGAGTACATTTTGATACCTCCAGCAACCATTGTCCGAGTGCACTGACAGCTTGTGTACAAACTATGACTTCGCCGTCCACGCCTAACCGCTTACCGATTGATCCAAAACACGTTGCCTTGCAATTTGCACGGCGAGGTGATCTTGCGGACGCGCAGTTTTTGTATGCAGAGATCGCACAGAGAATGGATCAACGGCTAAAACTGATCCGCCTACAACCCACTGACATTCTGGATGCTGGCTGTGGTGCAGGACAACAGTTGGGTCTACTACATGTCCGTTACCCGTCGGCATGCTATCAAGGACTAGATCACTGCGGTGCCTTACTCGCAAAAGCGCAACAGCGCGCGCGCAAGCTTTGGCCAAGGCGTATGCCGAACTGGCTATGCAAACTGCTGGGGCGTAAAGCACCTGCTCAATGGATACATGCTGATCTCGCTCAGACCACACTCCCTCCAGAATCACTCGACCTCGTGTGGTCCAACCTGAGCTTGCACTGGCATCCAGCACCTCATGATGTGCTCCAGGAGTGGGGCAGAGTATTACGGCCAAACGGTCTGGTGTTCTTTTCCTGCTTTGGTCCCGCAACACTAAAGGAGTTGCGCTCAGCACTGCATGACGCGAAGTTGCATACGCGCACACCCGACTTTGTCGACATGCATGACTTCGGAGATTTACTGGTCGAAAAGGGCTTTTCAGATCCAGTCATGGACCAAGAAGTGTTGACGCTGACCTACGAGACCCCAGAAAAACTACTCGCAGATGTTCGTGTGCTCGGTGGTAACGCAGCAATCGGACGCCATGCAGGCCTGGTGGGTCGAGGCTGGCGGAGCCGCCTTCTACAGGCCCTCGAAGCGCAACGCCAACCGGACGGACGCCTTCACTTAACGATCGAGGTGGCGTATGGCCATGCTTGGCGTAGCGCCCTGCGCCGCACGCCCAACGGTGAAACGCGGATCAGCGTGAGCGCGATCGGCCGCAAATCAGCCAAAGAATGACTGATAGGCCTTGACCGCCATATAAGTTGTTAGGCCGAACAGTAAGAACGCAAAAATGCGCTTAAGTGTCTTCACTGGCAGCTTATGCGCAGCTTTCGCACCAACCGGCGCCAATAAGACACTGACGGAGCCCAACACCAAGAGAGCCGGCCAGTAGATATAGCCAATCATCTCTGGCGGCAAGCCCTCTTTGCCCCAACCGGACCAAACGTATCCGATGGTATTTGCCAGTGCGATGGGGAAACCAAGCGCTGCAGAAGTGCCAACAGCCTGATGCAGCGGTACGTTACACCAAAGCATAAACGGCACAGAGATGAAGCCGCCACCAGCCCCCACCAGACCCGAAACGAATCCGATCGTACCGCCGGCTGCTACTGCGCCGCCTTTCCCCGGCATTTGCCGCGCAGATTTGGGTTTTTTATCCAACAACATCTGTAGGGCTGAATAACCCACAAAGATTGCAAAAAACAAAGCCAGCCAACCCGTCTTAAGTGCGGCGAAAATCGCACCGCCAGAAATCAGGCCACCAATGAGGATGCCAGGGGTTAAAGCCAAGACCAGATCCCAGCGGACGGCACCTTTACTGTTGTGCGCACGCACGCTCGAGACAGAGGTGAACAAAATTGAAGCCATCGAGGTGGCGATTGCGGTATGCACAATAAGCTCAGGGGAAAGCTTTTGCCATGTCAGCAACAACGTTAAAAATGGAACCAGCAACATTCCGCCACCGATTCCCAGCAATCCGGCAGCAAAGCCCGTGACACAGCCTAGAATGACAAGTGCGACAATAAATAGTGGGTCCATGGCGTTGCTCTCTGTCTCGACGCTATAAAAGTGGCTCAGTATACTGATAGGATCTCTATTGTGCCGGCGCTTATTGTGCCAGTCCCCTCTCCTAACGAATACTCAGCATGAACTCTCTTGATACCGAAGTCTTGCAAGCTGCCTTCGACTGGCTCCGCGAAGGACACACTGTGCACCTTGCGACCGTTGTGCAGACGTGGGGCTCCGCTCCTCGGCAGGCGGGCGCTATGTTGGCGGTTCGCAAAGACGGGCGCGTCGTAGGTTCCGTGTCTGGGGGGTGTATTGAAGATGACCTGATCGCGCGAGCCCAAGCGGGACAACTGCCATCTAAGCCTGAGTGGGCACGCTACGGGGTGTCGCAAGAGGAAGCCGCGCGCTTTGGTCTGCCTTGCGGGGGCACCTTGCGGCTCGTGATCGAGCCGCTCAACCTGGGCGACTGGATCGATCGTGTGATCGAGGTCACACAAACGCAGCAACTCATCGGGCGCTGGCTGGACCTCACAACCGGCGTATCGACTCTGACCGATGCACGCCCTGGTCAACTAACTGAAGTTAAAGACGATGGCTGTCACTTTGTATACGGCCCACATTGGCGCCTGTTGATTATTGGTGCCAACCAGACAGCCCAAGCGCTTGCTCAAATCGCAACCATGCTGGAGTTTCAGGTGATTGTGTGTGATCCACGTGAGGAATTCACCGCTGACTGGAACATGCCCGGGGTATCGCTGCAGCCCGGAATGCCGGATGACGCCGTACTAGAAATACAAACGGATGCGCGCACCGCGATCGTGGCCATTACCCACGATCCAAAACTCGACGATATGGCGCTACTTGAAGCGCTTAAGTCCAAAGCATTTTATGTGGGTGCGCTCGGCTCTTCTCGCAACCAGGCCAAACGCCGTCAACGCTTACTAGAATTTGATTTAACTGAGCAAGACATCTCTCGCCTGCATGGTCCTGTCGGTTTGCAGATCGGTAGTCGCACACCCGCGGAAATCGCCGTTGCAGTGGGAGCTCACCTGATTCAGGTGAGGCGTGCGCTCGAAGACGAGCGTGTTGCGGGCTTGAGCCATCCGCCTAAACAAGCGGGCTAAAGAAGCAGGCGGCAGCCAAGCGAGGGCTCAACTGCCGCGCTTACGTGACTCGATACCTAACTGTTTAAGCTTGCGGTAAAGGTGGGTTCGCTCGAGCCCCGTCTTGTCAGACACGCGCGTCATACTGTGATTCTCGCGGGCCAGGTGATACTCAAAATACACCCGCTCAAAAGCGTCCCGGGCCTCTCGCAAGGGCAACTCAAGAGAAATGTCGCCCAGCAAACTTGGATCGGTCGGAACTGCGGCGACCTCGCTTGCCACCGGAGCAACCATCTCTGCTGGCTCTTGGGCCGCGACCACAGGTGCAGTCGCTGGTGCAACAGCAGGCACGAATGCGCCACTTGCTGACTTCACGACAGGCAAGCGCCCCCGTGCGAGACCTGTAGATATGGTCTTGAGTAAGCGTTGCAATGTAATGGGCTTTTCTAGAAAATCAATCGCACCGATGCGCGTGGCTTCGACCGCGGTGTCAATCGTCGCGTGTCCACTCATCATGATGACTGGCATATCGAGCAGACCTTGCGAGCCCCACTCCTTGAGGAGTGTCACACCGTCTGTGTCCGGCATCCAGATATCTAGCAACACCAGGTCAGGTCGCATGCGCAAGCGTGCCGCCCGTGCTTGCGCAGCGTTCTCGGCAAGCTCAATCGTATGCCCCTCGTCGTAGAGGATTTCGGAAAGCAACTCGCGAATTCCGACTTCATCGTCGACAACTAAAATTCTTGCCATATATTTGATATCACCTATTGCACATGCGCATTATCGTCATCTTACGACTTTCCGTCCACCGCGGAGGCGATCTGGGTGAATAAAATTGAAACCCGCGCCCCACCTTCCTTGCGATTTGAAATATCAATACGCCCTTGATGCTCATCGATAATCTTACGCACAATCGCCAAACCCAAACCGGTACCTTGCGCTTTTGTCGTAATGTAGGGCTCGAAAGCACGCTGTAAGATTTGTGCGCTAAACCCGGGGCCATTGTCAGACACGGTGAATCGAATGCCAGACTGCCCCAGTCCTTCGCTAGGCACTGACTCAACCCGCTGGGTTGTCACCTCGATGACGCCCGACTCCGGCTGATCCACCAACGCGTCGCGCGCATTCGCTAACAAATTATGCACAACCTGACGCAATTGCGTAGGATCGCCGACCACCCAGGGTAACTCAGGCTCAAGCGAAACGTTCAGATGCCAGGCATGATGCGCGTCGCGCACCATGCCTTCTAACGGATCCCACCCATACAACCCCAAGACCTCATCTACAAGCGCGTTGAAGTCCAAACGCACCATGACCACGGCGGGCTTGCGTGCGTACTCTTTAAAGTCATCAACCATGTGCTTGAGCGAACCCACTTGGTTAACAATCGTATTCGTAGCACGCTCCAGCAACTGCGCATCGGCTGGCTCCAGCTTGTGGGCGAGCTTCATTGCCAGTCGCTCAGCCGACAACTGTATCGGTGTCAACGGATTCTTAATTTCATGCGCGAGGCGACGCGCGACTTCAGCCCAGGCAACGCTGCGACTAGCGGAAATGACTTCACTAATGTCATCAAAAACAACCATGTAACCGTTATTACTGCCGTCCACCCTTAACTGAGTGCCACGGGCCAGCAGCGTCAATGTATAGGATTCGGTGGCAACCCGGGCATCCTCCAGGGTGATTTCAAACTGCTCCTGCCAGTGCGATCGCTCCGACCCCACCGCAGAGTGTTCTGCAAACGCTTGTCTAATTCTCCGTGCAAAGTCGAGCATGCCATCCACTGTTTCAAGCGGTCGTCCCGGCACCGAGCGCAGATCAACCTTAAGAATCATCTCCGCGCCGTGGTTAAAGGTCGTCAACCGGAACTGCTCGTCAAACACCAGCACGCCCGCAGACAGATTAGAGAGCACGCTCTCGAGGTAGACGTTTGAACGCTCAAGCTGCGTTCGGTTAGTTTCCACCATGCGACGCGCCTCGCCTAACTGTCGCGTCATGGCGTTAAAAGAACGCGTTAACTGCCCCACCTCGTCTTTAGAGGGAGGTTCTGGCAGCGGACGAAAGTCTCCGACGCTGACCGCTTGGGTCCCGGCTGCGAGAGCAAGCAGTGGACTCACGAGCTTTTTAGACAGATACAGCGCGATCGTGATCGCAGCAAACACGGCCAGCAGCAAGGCCAGCGTTAATGTGACGCCAAAAAGATTGCGCAGACTCTGGCGCGATAGCGCGAGTTCTTGATAATCACGATTCCCTTTTTGTACCTCACTCGCGTTGCGTGCAATGATCTCCGAAACCGGCTGCACTAATTGCAACCATCGTGTTTCGCCAGCTACACCGAGTGCCGCATCCACACGCTCAGGTGAGGCCAGCGGCACAATCACGCGTAGCTGCAAGCCCGTTTGCGTCAGTGCGGCCCCCAGATCATCGCTGTCAGCAGCAGAGTAACCACGCGACACGCGTAACTGATTCATGACGCTCTGGGGCGGCAAGGTGGGCGTCAACGATCCGAGCTTATCGGTAGAGAAGGCGATCAAACGACCCGCGCCGCTAAACACCAAGGCGTCAATTGCGGTGTTAGTTTCACGCAGGCGGGTAAGCGTCGACGCTATATCTGGATCTGGTGTGTTGTTTAGCGCAGGGGCCATGACGCGAGCGCGCGCCTCGAGCTCTGCGAGCTGTGAGCTTAGCGCCGAGCGCGCCAAGGCTAGGCCTGACTCAAGCGCTGTATCTACTCGCACATTGAACCAGGACTCAATGGAGCGCGACATAAATTGAATCGATACGCCATAGATCAGAGCGCCGGGCAAAACACCGATCAACGCAAACGCCAGCGCGAAACGCGCGGTCAGACGTGCGCCAAACTGTCCTCTTCGCAGCTGGACGATTAGACGGATCGTCAGTGCGACGACCCAGATGAATAATGCCAACGCCAAGGCGCCGTTTAACCAGAGCAATAAGTCTTGATATCGCGCAACGAGCGACGCATTCCCTGTTGACCACGCCAGCAGCGCGAATAACCCTAGCGCGCTAAAGATACCAACAACGAGCGCGATGCGCAGAAACGTATTCATTTCGCGGGCCCTGCCGGTCTGATTGAAAAATCAAACGTTGCCCAGGGGCTTGCCATTGACCAGGCGCCCCGGTTGCGTGCGTCAAGCTGCAGCGGACGCGCCATCTGGCTGGTGTCTAACCGCACGCGTACCCTTCCCTCGTATTTGACGTCGGGCTCAAAGCGGTCCACCGGAGCAATCGGCCAGCCTCGCACTTGCTTAATGACCTGGAGCGCGTCTTCTTTGGTAGCGGCTGGCAGGAACAGATCCCCTGTCGCCACGCGCCATTGCTGCGTCAAGTTGTTATAGATTAGTCGCCGGCTCAGTGTGGCCTGTACCAGCACTTTGTCAAACCACCACCACCGCGGAGCGCTAATTTGTACGTCATAGGTAAAGTAGAGCGGCACACCATGCTCTGCTGCTTCGAGCACACTGCGACTCAAATCCAGTGCCACATCTAAATCCATCGTAAGCTGACCGTCCTGGGGCAAAGGCTCGATCGTTAAGATACGGGCCTCAGAGGCCCGTGCCATATTCATGCCGACGCAGGCAACGCACAAGAGACATACCGCCATCAGGCGCCAGCTCAAGATCCAAGGTAGTGTGCGTGCCATCATTTCATTTTGCGTTTAGCTGCGGCGGGTAAACAAGGCATAAAAGAATCCGTCGTGTCCTGCGGGATGCTCTGCATCAGGCCGGGACGGCAGAAGCTGTCCGGGCGCAGGCAAGCGCTGCGCTTGCACGTGTCGCTTAGAGAATGATTCTGCCTGCATTTCGCCTTCTTGGGGGAATATCGAACAAGTTGCCATCAACAATTTTCCACCCGGTGCGACAACGCTCCAGAGCGCATCAAGAATTTCGCGCTGCAACTTAGCGGTTTGCTGCACATCGGTTTCACGTCTGAGCCAGCGAATATCGGGGTGTCGGCTGACAATGCCTGAGGCTGTGCAAGGTAGGTCGGCCAACACCGCATCAAAGGGCTTGCCGTCCCACCACAGGTGCGCACGTGTGGCGCTCTCTGCGACTAATTTAACTTTCGGGCTCAGAAGCCGCAGGCGCTCCAGATTTTGTTCCACACGCGCCATCCGCGCAGGATCGACGTCGAGCGCAGTCAGCTCGATATCCGCCAATTCAAGCAAATGCGCGGTTTTTCCGCCAGGTGCTGCACAAGCATCCAGCACGCGCATCCCGTCCTGCACTCCCAGCAATGGGGCTGCGAGCTGCGCGCCCGCATCTTGCACAGACCACCAACCCTGCGCATAGCCTGGCAATGTTGTCACAGGGCGTGGTACATCCAGCACAAGGCCAGCCTCGCCGAAGGCCTTTGCGCCAATCTGCTCGCTGGCAAACGCCTGCATGACCGCCTCACGCGAGCTCGCTCGAACATTCACCCGTAACGTCAGGGGCGGATGCGCATTCGCCGCGTCCAAGAGCCGTTCCCACTGATCCGGATAGGCCTTGCGCAGTGCCTCGACCCACCAGCGCGCATGATTAAAGCGTACCTCGGGTGCGTCCGCCGTATCAGCCAAAACGGCTTGACGCTCACGCTGAAAGCGGCGCAATACCGCGTTGACTAAGCCCTTGAACGAGGCGGTGGAGCGCTGCAATTGGGTCGCTGCAACTGCCTGATCAACCAACGTGTGCGCCGCATAAACAGGCGTACCCGGCTCGGGTGTTTGCTCACCCGCCCGTATCGAGGTCTCAAGCAACAGCAAACTTAACCCGACCAGCGCGTTCAGCGTGGCGCTCGGGGGCTCGCGCTCGACCAAAGTATGGCGTAATCCCATCGCCAGACCCCAATTACGCATTGCAAAAAAACTTAAGGCCTGCGCAGAGGGGCGAACGTTGGACGGTAGCTCAGAGAGGGCCTCGGTCAGGGACTGACCGGACTCAACGCCAGCAATTGCGCTGGCTGCGGCGAGCAAAGATTGGGATAGAGCGGGAGCGGCGGTGTTCATAGTTAGATTGTAGGGGCTTAACGCGCCGCTGCGGACCGTCTGCGCAAGGTAAAATCCGAGTCTCTCTTATGCGGGCGTTGGCCCGTCAGGCGGCACATCATGTCATCCCCAAAAGTCGGTTTTGTCAGTCTTGGCTGTCCCAAGGCGCTCGTAGACTCTGAACGCATCCTCACGCAGCTGCGTACTGAGGGTTATCAAATCGTGCCAGACTACGACAACGCCGACGTGGTGGTCGTCAACACCTGTGGCTTTATCGACAGCGCAAAAGCAGAATCTCTCGAAGCAATTGGCGAAGCGATTGCTGAAAACGGACGCGTGATTGTCACGGGCTGTATGGGCGTTGAAGAATCCGTCATTCGCGCGGCCCATCCGAGCGTGCTGGCCGTCACCGGGCCGCAGCAATACGAACAAGTAGTGCGTGCCGTGCACGAGGCTGCGCCCCCAAGCGCAACGCACGACCCATTTACCGATCTTGTGCCACCCCAAGGCATCAAACTCACGCCGCGCCACTACGCCTATCTGAAAATATCGGAAGGCTGTAACCATCGTTGCAGCTTTTGTATTATCCCGTCGATGCGTGGCGACCTTGTAAGCCGTCCTGTGGGCGATGTGCTCGACGAGGCGCAACGACTCGCAAAGGCAGGGGTTAAAGAGCTACTTGTTATTTCACAGGACACCAGCGCGTATGGGGTCGATGTCAAATACCGCAGCGGTTTCTGGAATGGTCGGCCTGTCAAAACCCGCATGACCGAGCTGTGTTCAGCCCTGTCTGAGCTGGATATTTGGGTCAGACTGCATTACGTGTACCCCTACCCAAGCGTGGATGAAGTCATTCCACTGATGGCGCAAGGCAAGATCCTCCCTTATCTGGACATCCCCTTTCAGCATGCCAGCCCACGTATCCTGAAAGCGATGAAGCGCCCAGCCTTCGAAGACAAAACGCTTGCGCGCATTCACCGCTGGAGAGAAGAGTGTCCGGACCTTACGTTGCGGTCAACCTTCATTGTTGGCTTTCCTGGCGAAACCGAAAGTGATTTCCAATACCTGCTCGACTGGATGTCGGGAGCACAACTCGATCGCGTCGGCTGCTTTCAGTACTCACCTGTCGAAGGTGCGCCTGCGAACGCCCTGGAGGGCGCGGTGCCTGACGAGATTAAGCAAGAGCGCTGGGACCGGTTTATGGCCCATCAGCAAGCGATTTCTACCGAGCGCCTCGCGCGCAAAGTCGGCAAAGAGATTGAAGTCTTGATCGACGAGGTAGACGAAGACGGCGCGGTCGGTCGCTCTAGCGCAGATGCGCCCGAAATCGATGGCTGCGTGTATGTTGACAGTCAGGCGACACTCAAGCCAGGCGACAAAGTACGGGTGCGGGTGACCGACTCTGACGAGTACGACCTGTGGGCCGAGCACCTTCAGTCTTAAAGCTGGATCACATGACACTGCGCGTAGGGTTTGCCGGCACTCCAGAGTTTTCACGTCTCGCATTACAGGCGGTTCTTGTCGCTGGCTTTACTGTGCCGCTCGTGCTGACACAGCCAGACCGGCCCTCCGGGCGAGGGCTCAAGCTCACACCGAGCGCCGTCAAACAGCTGGCGGTAGAAGCCGGCATCACCGTGGCACAGCCACGGAGCTTGCGTCTCGACGGCAAATATCCAGAGGATGCCAAGCTCGCACGCACCATCTTGCAGGAAGCAGCGCTCGACGTGCTCGTTGTCGCGGCCTATGGTTTGATTCTGCCGAGCTGGGCGCTCAACACGCCTCGAGGCGGCTGCTTGAACATCCATGCGAGTCTATTGCCGCGCTGGCGCGGTGCCGCACCGATTCAGCGTGCGATTGAAGCAGGTGATACGCACACCGGTGTCACCATCATGCAGATGGACGAGGGTTTGGACACGGGCGA
>CAIYWO010000017.1 GCA_903929925.1 uncultured beta proteobacterium
GTTTGGGATGTAACGACCGTCGGGCGCCCAAAGACGGGCGTCATAGATACGGAACCCAAACCGAGAAAATTGCGCACGACCAACCTCCCCGACCTGAGGAATGCCCTGGGGCGGATCGATCGCGTGTGCATGAGCTCCTAACAAGAGCGAGCAGAGCCAGAGCAGTGTTAGACGTGCGATAGGACCCATTGCTTCACATCCGTGCGTGCGTAACGAAAGCCCACCTCGCAGTATGCGAGATACATCTTCCAAATACGTATAAATGCATCATCAAAGCCTTGTGCAGAGATCGCACTTAGGTTGCGATCAAAGGCGACACCCCAGAGCCTAAGCGTCTCTGCGTAATCCAACCCAAACGACACCGTAGCATCCACCTTTAAGCCAGCGGAATGCGTCTCTCGTGCGAAGCGCGTTGCAGAGGGCAACATACCGCCGGGGAAAATATATTGCTGTATGAAATCGGTGCCGTGGCGATACGCATCGAAACGATCCTCCGCAATGTCAATGGCTTGTATGACCGCCTTACCGCCAGGTCGCAAACAGCGCACCACCACTTTGAAATAACTTGGCCAGTGCAACAAGCCAACAGCCTCGAACATCTCAATCGACACAATATGGTCAAACTGCTCTGGCACATCACGGTAATCTTGCAGTCTGAGTTCAACTAAATCATTCAGACCAGCCTCAGCAATGCGTGCGCGGCCATACTTCAACTGCGCGTCCGAAATAGTGATGCCCACGACGTTCAAACCTCGACGTGCAGCGCGCTCTGCGAAGCCGGCCCATCCACAGCCAATCTCAAGGACTGACTGACCAGGCTTAGCACCCAGTTGATCAAGGATGAGATCGTATTTTTGATTCTGAGCCTGCTCGAGATCAAGCGATACATCCCCTGCAAAATAGGCAGAGGAATACGTCATGCTCGGATCGAGCCAAATCCTATAGAAATCATTGCCGACATCATAGTGACTCAGAATGTTGCGGCGGCTTCCTGAGCGGCTGTTGTCCTTAAAAACCCAGTGCGATAGACGCTTAAGCAACAGCGCCCACCATTCACCATCAACGGCCTGTGAAACCTGTTGATTCAAAATCGCGATGGTAAACAGCGATACCAAGTCATCACAACCAAGCCAGCCCCGACGTAAACTCTCGGCAAATCCAACATCACCTTGCCGAAGAATGAGACCGATTGAGCGCCAGTCATAAATCTCTAACTGGGCTTCATGCTCGACGTCGCTGAGCTTGTCAGCGCGCTCTCCGAAAGTGCGTACTAGCCCATCAGGTTGAACAAGGTGTAGGCGACCGACAGAGATCCTCTCAAGCATGCGCATAAACAAACGGCCAGAGAGTGGCACCGCGTGACGCGATACACCAACAGGATGATCATTCAGCCTCATCCTCGTCCTCCCATATCACTGGTCGTGACTTCACTCTGAGGCAGAGGCGGCACAGGATGGTATCTACCCCCCTTTCTCCACAACTTGAAGGCTTGCACGTGAATACGTAGCATCACACCAAAGGTCATCATAGGCATCGTTAGAAGGTATCGCAATAACGCTGCCGTAGAAAACGGCTTGCGGTTGGTCACAATCGCTGTACGTAGCAAAGGCTCTGCGACATCGGTCGGGTCGTGGTAATCAATCGCCATGCGATGTATTCCAGCCAAACTCGCTGCGCGAAATCTATAGCCACCACTGACAGCACAAAAGGGTGAAACATGGAATACTTTTGCGCAGGTTAGCTCGGTCCCGTCCGTGATTTCAGCTAAACCGGGCGCGACCAGAACATACTGATGTCGCTGTCCAAAGGTGTTGTTCACCTCAGCCACCAGTACACGCAAGACTGCATCTTGGTCATGCACAAACCAGAAACTTACGGGATTAAAGACATAGCCAAAGACGCGAGGAAAGCACTGCAACCAGACCGCACCGATCTCGAGATCAACTTGCGATTTTTGTAATAGGTCGGCGACCCAAGACTGAAGTGCTGCTCCATCACGCGCCCCATGATCACGCGAAAAGAAACTAACGAGTCGACGTTTTTCTATTCCAAATAGCCAACTATTGAACCGAGCTGCTTCTGACAAACGATCGATGCGTAGTCGAATACAGAAAACGCGATAGACGAACCGATGTATGAAGGGCCTTAGGCGCGCGTGCATCACTCGACCACTGCACAGCTCGATCACGGGATTAGTCATAGACCGCCTCCCACGGAATCTCTACGCCAAAATCACGCACCACACGCAGCGCCGACTTAAGCCCGTCTTCATGAAAGCCATAGCCCGTCCAAGCACCACAGTACCAAACCCGATCTAAGCCCTGAAGCGTGGGCAACTTGGACTGCGCACGCGCGGCGGCGCCATCAAGAACCGGGTGTTCGTAGCGCAGTTCTCGCAGAATCAATTCTGGTTTCGGCTCTACGGTGGGATTCAATGTAACGATGACAGGCTGCGCAAAAGGCAGAGCCTGCAGTTGATTCAGCAAATAGCTAACTGCTACGGGCTGATCCTGCTGGGCATGACCGCTCGATAGATAGTTCCAGGCTGACCATACTTTTTTTCGGCGAGGTAACAGTCGAATATCCGTGTGCAACACCGCCCTGTTCTCTTGATAACGAAACGCCTGCAACACCTCTCTTTCTTGCGGTGTCGCATCAAGCACCGCGAGACTTGTCGGTGCATGGCAGGCCAATACAACGGCATCGAAAGACTCTAGCCCTTGCTTTGTGTGCACGGCGACGGCTGCGTCTTGTCGCTCCACACGCAGTACGGGGCAGTTGAGACGCACGTCATCCAGAGCGTTGACCAACTTTTGGACGTAGCATCTAGAGCCACCCGACACCGTCTTCCATTGCGGTCTCTCTGCAATTTGAAGCAGGCGATGATTCAAGCAAAACTTTAAAAAATTAACTGCAGGAAACTCGAGAATA
>CAIYWO010000018.1 GCA_903929925.1 uncultured beta proteobacterium
ATCTGAGACAATGCGAGCTTCGGTGGAACGCACATTTTTTACTAAGGCTCTGAGCATGGCTAAAAGAATTTTGCAACGCATGGGTCGAAATATTGTGGACTTGTTTCGCGACTTTCGGCTGTCCTATCTACCACCTTTAATGGTCTACGTCGCGGCTGGGGTTTCGAGCCTCACCGCCATTGTTGGGACTTTTTTTGTGAAAGACTATCTCAGCTTATCGAGTGCCACGTTGGTCTCATTAAGCTTCTGGATCGCAATCCCCTGGTCTCTAAAAATGGTCTTTGGGCATTTGGTGGACTTATTCTGGCGGGCTAAAACACTTATCCTACTCTTGGGCGCAATCTTGATTGCCTCTAGTTTATTAATCATGATTGGCCTGATCGCCGATCGTGAAGCCATGCAGCGTGTATTGCCTGTCGATACTTGGTACATCGTTAGCTCATTATTAGCGCCCCTTGGATACGTATTGCAAGATGCCGTGGCTGATGCCATGACCGTGGAAGCGGTTCCGCGCGTAGATGAAAGTGGAAATGCGATCGACGCAGAAAAAATTAAGCTAATGCATACGACCATGCAAACGCTGGGTCGTGTCGCTGTTGTGGGAGGATCGCTGTTGGTTTCTCTGTTGAATTTATATGTATTCGCAGATGTTCAAACCATGAACGAAGCGCAGAAATTACAGGGTTACTTATATGTTTATTGGATGGCGCTAATTATTCCCCTCTTGTCGGTGCTTGGGGTAGCGATTGCAGCATGGTTGAGTTCCTTAGCGCGGTCTAAGCTTGAAGCGAAGGGCTTAAGTCCTGCGCAAATCGCCCAGGCGTTAGAGTTTCGCGCGACGCCAACCCCGCCGAATTGGACCATTTTGATTTTTGGATTAGTTTTTGTTTTATTTACAGCGACAATTGGCCTGACTCAATTCCCGTTCGGTCAGGAAATTATTTTTCTCGGATCGCTTGTCATTATTTTGTATTTAATCGCGCGCATTACCAAGGATCTGGCACCAGAGATGCGGGCGACACTCGTTGGAACGGCTCTCGTCATCTTTATGTTTCGCGCAATTCCAGCACCAGGTCCCGGTGTTGTTTGGTGGATCATTGACGATCTAAAGTTTGATCAGCACTTTATTTCGGTCCTGACTCTAATTAGCGGAGTTTTATCGTTGGTTGGGATGTTTATCTTTAGACGCTTTATGGCTGAACGACCAATTACCTATGTGATAACAACCTTAACGATTTTTGGGACAATTTTCTCGCTACCTAACCTTGCGATGTTCTACGGCTTTCATCACTGGACTAGTGCTATGACTGGAGGAATCGTGGATGCACGGTTTATCGCTATTATTGACACGGCGGTTGAGTCGCCGTTGGGGCAACTGGCGATGATTCCAATGCTCGCGTGGATAGCGCGTTCGGCGCCCGAAAATCTTAAGGCGACCTACTTCGCGGTGATGGCCTCCTTTACCAACCTTGCTTTGTCAGCAAGTCAACTAATTACAAAGTACTTAAATGAGTTTTTTGTTGTGACACGAGAGGTGCGTGATCCCGTTACCGGGATCGTCAAAGTGGCGGCTGACTACAGTGAGCTTGGACCATTATTAATGGTCTGCGTCACGCTTGCACTGATCTTACCGTTATCCGCAGTGGCGTTCGTGAAGTGGTCTCGGTTTAAGGCGATTTGAACCACGTACTATTTATTTGATTGTGCGACCCGGGTAGGTGTGAGGCTCGCAAAGTCTTCTGCATAATCACGCAGTTTGATTTTTAAATAGCGTGTCTGTGTGGGCGTCAGACTATTTAAGATGTCAGCAGTGGTCTGCGCCCAATCACTTCTCAGTGAGTCCTGTTGCCCTATCAGGTTGGGATTGCGATAGTCCGACAGGCTTTTTGCGTAAAGAGCCAAGGCCGCTTCGGCTTGCGCTGGATCTTTTTCTCTCTGTGCGTTAAGCGTGTCAAGCAGTGCCGCCTGCCTAAGTTCTCGCTCCGTTGCCCAAAGTGAAAAGGTCACGGCGCGTCGGTCTGCGAGTTGGATCAGATTCGTTTTTTGTTGATCTGTCAAAGATCCGAGCCAGTCTTCATAGCGTTTGAGCATGCGAGAGTGATGTTTTTTTCGTGTGCTCGCGCTTGTTGGGTTCTTTAAATAGTCGTCTGCATAGTCCTTATTGTCGCTTTCGAAGCGAGAGCGCATTTGATTAGTCTGCGAGGTCTTAAGCGTGACGGCAATGGGTGCGAGCTGCTTTGCTGCCTGCAGGCTAAGCTCTAGGATGGCATCTTGTACTTGTTGGTACATGACGACAACTTCCTCTGGCGTGAAGGTCCTCTTTTCGTCTAGCCGTGCAGACCATCGTTGAAGTGTCTGGCTGTATTGCGGTAACGCTGTTGAACTGTGCCAGTTTGTGAAATCGACCAATTCGACATCAAGTAACTGCTGTTGCTGAGAATCAAGATTGAAGTAGTTGTTTAAGCGATACGACAAATAGTTTGGCGCATAGTTGTACGCAATCTTGATCGAACTGCACGCCGTCAGTGATGCAGCACAAAGCGCCAGCGCAAGGAGTGATCGAGACATTATTTGGGGCAATGCTATTTGCCAAAGATAGGAAGGGGTTATTGTGCCAGTTACTGCGCCTAACCCATAAAATAAAGTTCTCTTGAGTGTGATTTTGTTATGCATGCCTACTACTCCGATCACTTTGTCCTTCCGCTTCCCGACGGGCATCGCTTTCCGATGTCCAAATATCGAAGACTGCGCGACGCATTAGTTGGTGTGCCTGGTATCCACTTGCAGGAGGCGCCCGCAGCCACGGACACCGAATTGTTGCTGGCACATGATCCACTTTATGTCACCAAGGTGATTACGGGGGCGCTCGACGCTAAGGAACAGCGGGAGATTGGCTTTCCCTGGACCCTCGCTATGGTTGAGCGTTCTCGCCGCTCTGTTGGCGCGACGATTGCCGCCTGTCGCTCGGCACTTGAGTCGGGCATCGGGGTGAATCTTGCCGGTGGGACCCATCACGCTTACCGTGAAAAAGGGAGTGGTTTTTGCGTCTTTAATGATGTAGCAATTGCTGCACGAGTGCTTCAGCGGAAATCTGCGCCCAACTTGAACGTAGCAATTATTGATCTTGATGTGCACCAAGGGAATGGTACGGCTGCGATTTTTCGCCATGATCCAACCGTATTCACGTTGTCCTTGCATGGTGACAAGAATTTTCCGTTTCGCAAAGAACCTAGCGACTTAGATGTTCCGCTCCCCGACGGGTGCGATGACCTCACCTATCTTGATGCGCTGCAGCATGCGCTCAACGAGCTTGAGCGCCGCTTCTCTGCCGACTTTGTCATTTTCTTAGCAGGCGCCGATCCACATGAAGGTGACCGTTTAGGTCGTTTAAAGCTGACGCAAACAGGTCTGCGACGACGGGATGAACTCGTCTTTGAGTATGCACGCAAACGGCAGATCCCTTTGGCAATCTGTATGGCGGGTGGCTATGGGACGGATATCGAAACGACGGTGGCCGTCCATCATCAAACCGTGCTGCTAGCCTTGGAATGGGAGAACAAGTTGAGTAGAAAATAGGATGTAGAATGAAATCGTAGCTTTTTAAATACTTTTAAAGGAGTACTGCGTCATGGGCCACACGCTGGAACAATTCACAAGTCAATGCCACAACTTTTTGAAGAACAATCCTGGTCCAGCGGGACGACAGCAGGTCGCAGCTTTGCTTAAAGAGATTTTGCTCGATAAGGAGTTTATCGAGAAGCACCTTCATGCAACCGTAGGCGAGCGCGAGATTATTTATGAAGACCCAGAACTGGGCTTCTGCGTTGTGGCGCATAACTATCCTGGCGCAAAAAACTCAACGCCACATGACCACGCACATTCCTGGGCAATTTACGGTCAGGCACGCGGCGAAACCGAAATGTGTGACTACGAGTTAGTTGAGGCTGCTACGGCAGATAAACCCGGCAAAGTTAAGTTCACCAAGCGCTACAAATTGGTTCCAGGCATTGCACACGTTTACAACGAAGGGGATTTGCATTCACCCGAGCGCAAAGCTTCTACGAGTCTGATCCGTATCGAGGGCACCAATATGGCCAAAGTAAATCGCTTCAAGTTTGAAGTAATTTAAATATGCCCAATGACAAAAAGGCGTTTGACATGACCGTCAAACGCCTTTTTTTTGTGTGCTGGATTTAATTAGTTGTGGAAATGCCTGCGTTCTTAATCACGACACCCCAACGGTCATATTCCTTTTTTATGTACGCCTGAGAGTCATCCGGTGTGCCGAACACCAGTTGTGCGCCGCCCGCCTCCAGACGCTTCTGCGCCTCAGTGCCATTTAACGATTTAATCAAGGCCTGATTGAGGCGATCGACGACCTCTTTAGGAGTTTTGGCAGGAACCATAGGCATATACCAAAGTGACGAAATCATCTTTGGATACCCGAGCTCTGCGAACGTTGGGAGGTCTGGCGCCAAGCTGTTTCGCTTTGGGCTTACAGCAGCAATGGCACGCAGCTTGCCGCTCTTGATGTGTGGCATGAGTGAAGGGAAGCCGTCGAACATGATGTCAACCTGACCACTCGCCACGTCGACCACTGCTGGCGCTGAGCCTTTGTAGGGCACATGCAGCATCTTGATCCCGGCTTCGGTCATAAACAATTCTGCCGTCAAGTGGGGGGCGCTACCAGCACCGGGCGTTGCAAAGCTCATCTGCCCATTTTTCTTTTTGGCAAGGTCGATCAAATCCTGGACACTATTGACGGGAAGGTTGGCGTTGACGGCGAGAACCAGTGAAAACTCCGCTACGACGCCCAAGGACATGAAGTCTTTAAAGGGATCGTAGGGTGTCTTGGTGTAGAAATGCGGGCCAATCCCGTGCGTGGAAATCGCACCTTGCAAGATTGTGTAGCCATCTGCTGGGGCTTTTGCGACGAACGCAGTTGCAATCGTTCCACTTGCTCCAGCTTTGTTTTCAATCAGGACTGACTGTCCAACTTGCTTGGATAGCGCCTCACCAATCGTCCGTGCGACAAAGTCTGCTGCGCCACCCGGCGGCACCGTCACAACCATCGTAATGGGCTTGTCTGGATAGCCGGTCTGACCGTGTGCTGCGAAGCTCGCGAACGCGAGTGGCAGCACGATGGCGAGAGCACGGCTGGCGAGTCGTGAGAAGGTTTTGCGGGCAGGCATCATAAATATCCAGGTTGTGACAGTTTGATAGTGATAAAAGAAAAACTCAGCTTACTTGACCGTGCTGCCGGGAACAACCCCGTCGGGCAGACCATTAATGTGGTCATAGATCTCGCCGGGGCGGGCGAGCCAGATCTGGTCCCGGTGCGACAGGATATGTTGCATCACACGGCGTAATTGTCGAAGGCGGTAGGGCTGACCAAGAATAAAACTGTGAAGCACAATACTCATGACCAGCGGACGCTTGACGGACTCTTCGAGCATCTCGTCAAACTGATCAATGAGGTTGTCACAAAACAGTTGCGCTGGTGTGCGCCGGGATACACACTCGATCGAGTCGTTCAGGTCGTGCGAATACGGAATCGCAAGAATTCGCCCATGTTTGGTGCGAAACCAGACCGGTTGGTCGTCTAGTGGCCAGTCCATCATGTATTTAAACCCCTGCTCCTTGAGCAGATCGGGTGAATCGTAGGTCTGTGAAATGTAGGGAGCAAGCCACCCCTTTGGGGCTACACCTTCATGCTTAAAAATTGTTTGTGCCGCTTCCCGAATGCAGGCGCGCTCTTGCTCAAGCGACATGTCGACTTGTCGTTCGGCGTTGGTGCGACCATGCCCGACGATTTCATCGCCGCGCTTGCTAAATGCCGCAATCATCTCTGGGCAGTAGTCGTAAAGCTCGGTATTGACTAACAGGGCGTAGGGAAAGTCCAAATCATTGGCGAGCTCAAGAAGCCGCCAGGCACCGACGCGGTTGCCGTAATCACGCCAGGCAAAGCTGCGAGAATTCGGTTGTGGATGAGGAGCTGCATAGTCGTTGCCCATACCCTCGCCGAAAGCAAAGTGTTCAACGTTTAGGCTAAAGTGGATGGCTAGCCGCTTACCATTCGGCCAACTGTAGTCTGGTCGATTTGAAATGGCCGAATAGTCATACCGATCATGAGATTTCAGCATAGAAGTCATGCTCCAAAAGCAGCGAAACAGTGATGTAATTGAGTAGATGGTAGCCTCACCCTTGCGGAAAATCTATGAAAATAAAATTAGCTGAAAACTTCCGAGCTGTTTTTTATGCTCCTTTTTATGCCACACATGCATTGGGGCTATTCAAGCAGGAGGGCATCGAAATTGAACTGATCGACTCCCCGTCGCCTGGCAGCGGCATTGCCGACATGCTTGCGGGGAAGATTGATGTCGTCTGGGGTGGGCCGCTCAGGGTAATTAAGCAACGTGATCAAGAGGCCGACTCAGATAATACGTTGGTTGCCTTCTGTGAGGTCGTTGGAAAAGATCCGTTCTTTCTAGTTGGAGCCCCACGTGAAAAAGAGTTCCGCTTATCTGACTTGATTGGACGAAAAATCGGGGTTGTCACAGAAGTCCCAACGCCTTGGCTATGTCTGCAGCAGGACCTTCGGGAAGCAGGCGTTGCTGTTGATTGGCTCTTGGTGAATAGTGACCGAACGATGGGTAAAAACTTAGAGGCGTTAGCCGCCGGCACCATCGATTACGCACAGTATTTCGAACCCTTCGTGTCGCAGACTCTCGCGAACGGAGCGGGTGTGGTGCTGCATGCGGCCAATAGTCGTGGCCCCACCGCCTATACCACCTTCATATCTACCCGAAAAATCATTGCTCAAAAGAAGGCGTTATTCGAGGCCATGATTCGCGCCGTCGAACAAATGGGTCCTTGGATTGATGCACATACTGGAAAAGAGCTTGCGGCGCTTGTCGCACCGTTCTATCCCCATGTAGCCACCGACATACTTGTTCAATCGATGGATCGATATAAGAAGGCAGGCTTGTGGTTTTGTAAGAAGACGATTTCGCGAGTGGGTTTCGAGCGACTAAAGCTGAGTATGCGGCAAGGGGGATTTATTGACAGTGATCCCTCCTACGAAAATTGCATTGCAGAGTTTTCTCAGGAAGTATCCTAGAATTCACCTACCGTAGCGCCCGAAATTATGCGCATTGACTAACACCGGAAATTTACTATGTCTCCCTGGAAAGCCGCCCAAGCTGGCGATCACTTTGATCAAATCGACACACCAGCACTCGTTCTAGATCTAGATGCGTTTGAGCGCAACATGAAGCGACTACAAGATGCTTTCGCAGGTACGGATGTCCGTGTCCGCCCGCACGCGAAAAGTCATAAGTGTCCGGATATTGCCCTACGGCAGATTAAAAATGGTGCTGTTGGAATTTGTTGCCAAAAGGTGAGTGAAGCAGCAGTCTTTGTCGACGCAGGGGTACAGGACGTACTCATCACCAATCAGGTGGTTGGTGCAAAAAAGGTTTCCCATGCACTCGATTTGGCCGAGCGTGCCCGGATCGGAGTGCTGGTTGATCACGAGGAACAAATCCGAGCACTCGCACAGGCAAGTGAGGCACGTAAGGTAAAAATTGACGTCTACATCGAAGTTGATGTCGGCATGGGTCGTTGTGGAGTTGGCTCGATCGATCAAACGGTGGCTTTGGCGCGTCAAATTGATCAGGCGCCTTATTTGAACTTTATGGGGTTACAGTGCTACCACGGTAGTGCTCAACACTACCGTTTGCCGCAAGAGCGTAAGGACGCAATTGCTACAACTTGTGCGACAGCCACTGCCACCAAAGCGGCAATTGAGAAACACGGCATCAAGGTTGAACGCATCACCGGTGCGGGTACGGGCTCGGTCATGCTTGAGCGCGATTCGAAGGTCTTTAACGAAGTACAGGCCGGGTCCTACATCTTTATGGATCGGGACTATGCTGCCAACCAGCGTGATGGTCAGGATTTGCCCTTCGAGCATGCGCTGTTTATCAAGACTGCAGTCTTGAGTCATCCAACCAAAGATCGTGCGGTCGTTGATGCGGGCCTCAAGGCATCAAGTGTGGACTCCGGCATGCCAGCAGTGTGGCAGCGTAAGGATGCAAAGTATTTGAAGGCGTCTGATGAGCACGGTGCGCTAGAGCTCACTCCTGATTCGACGCTTAAGCTGGGCGACGCAGTGCTGTTGATCCCCGGCCATTGCGATCCAACTGTAAATTTATATGATGAAGTGATTTGTATTCGAGGCAATAAGGTAGAAGCCGTTTGGCCAATCTCGGCACGCGGCGCACTGTTATAAAAAAACTAAAAGGAGATGATGATGAAAAAGATATCCATAAAGGCGATCCTGGGCGCTGTAGTCAGTTCGGGTTTAATGCTCACAAGTATGGCTGCCCAAGCGCAGTCGGCTGCAAGCTATCCCCAAGAGCCGGTTAAGTTCGTTGTGCCTTATCCAGCCGGGGGTGTGAGCGATGTCTCGAGCCGGACAATCGCTGCGGCGCTAGGTAAAAAGCTTGGTGCAAATATGGTGATCGAAAATAAGGCCGGTGCAGCCTCAACCGTAGCCAGCACCTACGTCGCCGGTCAAAAACCGAATGGCTATACGCTTTATGCTGCGCCGGTCTCGATAGTGATTAATCCAGCGCTGCAAGGCACAGTAAGTTACAAGCCCTACGAGAGCTTCACACCACTTTCCATGATGATGAGCTCGGCTTTCGTACTCCAGGTCAATAAGAGTTTGCCTGTTAGTAACGTCAAAGAACTCATCGAGTTAATTAAGAAAAATCCTGACAAGTATGCAATTGGTACGTCTGGAGTCGGTTCGATTAATCACCTGGCTGCCGAGTACTTTATTCGTGAGTTTGGGTTGAAGATGGTGGTTGCGCATTACAAAGGCGGCATGCCTGCTGCGCAGGATTTGCTCGGTGGACAGGTGCAGATGATGTTTTCTGCAGCCAACGAGGCTATCCCTTTTGTAACCAGCGACAAGACAAAGGGTTTGGCGGTGACTTCGCTTGAGCGCATTTCAACGCTGCCAAACTTGCCAACGATGAATGAGGCTGCGGGGGTAAAGAACTTTGAAGCAACGTTCTGGCTGGCGCTTGTTGCGCCCGCCGGGATGGACAAGGGACTACAAGATCGCATCTCGGGTGCAATGCGTGAGCTGGGAACTGACAATGAATTGCGTCAGCGACTCAATCAGTTGGGGATCGATCTCGTGACGTCCACCCCTGCAGTCGTCACAGCGAATTTGAAGCGCGACGAAGAGAAATGGACGACCTTAATCCGGTCTATCAAAATCAATTAACAACTTGTGCGTAGATGTGTCGCGTATGTACGCGGCACATCGTTTCGCCGCAGCCTCAGGCAGACGTAAAAACCTGAGATGGATCCGGTAAGCCTTTGACTTCGACCGCATTGCCCGAGTAATCAAAAACTAAAAATACGGCTTGCTCGCGAGGCGTACCAATAAAAATTCTGTCTGGTTCCATTGCAAACGGAACCTTTGCATCACGCAGCCTCGATAACATTCTGTCGTAGATGGCTGGCGTCACAATCACCCCGTAGTGCCTCAGAGGATAGTTACCACGTCCGATCGTAATGGAAGTGTGTGACGCTTCAACCTCAGATAATTGTGCGACGAGGTGATGTCCAAAAAAATCAATATCAAGCCGATCTTCCTGGCGACGCGTAATCGTGCATTCGAGAATTTCGCCGTAAAACTTGACCGTCGACGCGATGTCTTTGATGGGAACTGAAAGATGAATCATTGCTTTATTCATATTGCATCCGGTACTCTCATAAAAAAAGGCGTGTCACGATGACACGCCTTTCGCTGTTGCAAGATTATTGCGGCTTGATATTCGCCGCCTTAACGACTGCTGCGTAGCTCGCCAAATCATTTTTGATTTGATCGCCGTACGCTTTCGGCGTTCCGGGTGTGGCTGTTATGCCTAAAACCTCAAGGCGTTTCTTGACGTCCGGATCAGTCAGCACATCATTTAACGTAGTGTTCAGCTTCGTGATGACGGCCGCTGGAGTCTTGGCTGGAGCCAAAATGCCCACCCATGAAGCAAGCAGGAAGTTAGGCAAGCCTGCCTCGATAAATGTTTGCGTGTCGGGTAAAGAGGGTGATCGATTGGCGCTTGGCACGCCGATCGCTTTGATTCGCCCTGCCTTGATATGCGGGAGTGCGCCAGCGACTGCTGTGAAGACGAGAGGGATATTGCCGCCTTGTAGATCAATCATGGCCTGGCCGCCACCCTTGTAGGGTACGTGTACAAGCTTAGAGCCGGCCTTAATATTGAGCGTCTCACCGGCGATATGCGGTGTGCTACCCAGGCCAGATGTGCCGTAATTCAGTCCGTTAGGCTCCGACTTTGACAAAGCAATCAATTCTTTGATGTTGTTGGCCTTAACAGAAGGGTGTGCCACGATCACTAAGTCCGCGTCACCGATCTTTCCAACCGGTGCAAAGTCCTTCACTGAATCGAACGGTACCGAGGCAAAGACATGTGGGTTAATAACCATTGTGCCGTCAAACCCAAGCAACAAGGTGTAGCCGTCAGGATCAGATTGCGCAACCTGGCTTGTGCCAATGTTGCCTGATGCTCCGGGTTTGTTTTCAACGATGATCTGTTGCCCCAAGCGCTTTGTCATTTGATCTGCGATGAGGCGTGCGCTTGTGTCCGTTACGCCACCTGGGGTGAAAGGAACGATCAAACGTATTGGTTTGGTTGGGTATGAGCCTTGGGCGTACGTTACGCTAACGAGGCCTAGAGAGGCTACGGTCGTCGTTAAAAGTGCA
>CAIYWO010000019.1 GCA_903929925.1 uncultured beta proteobacterium
CTCGCGATGGTCCCCATCGCATTTTCGCGTGCGACTGCGCCTGCTAAACGGTGGGCAGACACGCCCACCCCCATGCCGCCCTGCACAATTGGGGATATTTTCTTACCAACGATGGAAAGCGGGGTAAACCAAGAGTCTGAATGTGTGGTCATGCAAACACAGTACCGTAGGCTTTGACTCTTGGCCTACGGCGACATGTCATTTGTTTGATTCAAAACAAACTTTCGTGATGTTTATTTGAAATACGTCTCAATGAAGTGCTTGCCAAGGAAGCCAAGCAAGGCAAGCAGCGCTCCGTAATGCGCAGTCATGAGCCAAAAGGTCTTTCGCTCGATTTCTGAGCGCAACTCAATACGAACGTCAGAAATATCCTGACGCAAGGCGGCCTGCCCCTGGATCATGTCAACCCGCAGGTCGGACACAGCCTGACTTAGTTGCGCCATGCTGTTGTCGAGGCGCTCGATTAACTTGCTGTTTTGCTCTACTAGTAACTCAAGGGTGTACACGCGTTTTTCCATACAGAAATCATAGTCACCAGTGTGAATGATTTCTATTCGGAAAGGTACGCAAGGGCCGATTTATTGGTTAAAGATTGTTAGCAATTGCAACAGTTATCCGACCATTTTTAATGCCAGATGGATTCGTCAGAAGACTCTGCCAAACCAGAAAAGGCGGCAACCGGCACAGGCTTAAGCGGTGCACGGATTCGGTAAGCTCCGATCTCGTCTGGTGTTTTACCTAGCTCTTTCGCAAGAATCTGGGTCACGACACCGCCACACACCCGGCCTTGACAGGGGCCCATGCCGCAGCGACTAAAAAACTTAGTCTGATTCGGACCCTGGCAACCTAAACTTGCCATCTCCCGAATACGACCAGCCGTTACCTCTTCACAGCGGCAAACTATCGCCTCATCAACGGGCTCGGTAATATCAGCAGGCGGGCAGTACAAGGCATCTAAAAATGGACGAACCCTGAGATCACGATCGCGGGCACGATGGTAGGGAATCACGTAGCGATCAAAATCACTTCGCGATAATTTTCCAAGCTCAAGCGCTGCGCCGAGAGCTGCCAGGGCGCCAGAGTTCTGTGCAGCAAGCGCACCGCCAATTGCAGCTCCGTCACCGGCAACGCGAAAGCCGGGCATTGAGGTCTGACCGTAGGCGTCACACACAACATTAAATGCACGTTGAGCATCACTCCAGACATGATCAACACGCATCAGACGGGAAATCTGCGTGTTGGGGATGACACCATGATGCAAGAGGACTAAGTCTGCCGCTACGGTGTGGCCCGTCCCAGCAACAGCAAAGGACAGGCCTTCCGCCTGCCCCTTACCGATAACAGACAAAGCGCTTGCATTCTTGAACCAGGGAACGCCTGCTCGGCGCAAACGCGCCATCATTTTGACGCCTTTAAATAAATACTCTGCGGCGCCTAAAGCTCTGGGGAGGCATTTGAGTGCAGCGATTCGATTTGAAGCGGGACTTGTCTCTACGATGCCAGCGATATTCGCACCCGCATCCAGCAATTGGCAGGCGACCAGATATAACAGCGGTCCACCACCCGCCAAGATGGTGCGACCAGACGGCACGCTGCCCGAGGATTTAAGTGCAATTTGGGCAGCACCAACATTCATCACACCGGGCAAGGTCCAGCCTGGTATCGGAGAGGCCCGCTCTAGCGCACCGGAGGCGGCAATGAGCTGGGGAGCTTGAAACTGTAACGCAGCGCCTTTAGCAAAAGCGGTAACACTCAGGTTGCGGGAAATATCCCACGCCAGAGCGTCGTGCCGAACATCCACACCCGCTACGCGCATCGCTTCGAGCAGCGTTGCACCATGCAAATAATCCGTGCCCAGCAGCTTCGCCACAGCGGGATGAACTGTTGCAACATTACGATAAATCTGCCCGCCGGACTGTGGCTGCTCGTCTAGCAGAACTGTCTTCAGCCCGAGCGTTGCGCCCATGGTCGCGGCTGCCATCCCAGCCGGCCCTGCACCGATTACGATCAAATCATGCGTCATGCTTGTGGCTCCAAGTCTCTCGCACCATGTTGTAGGACAACTCGCATCCCCGGTGACACGCGCACCATACAGGCTTGCACATTCGCTCTACCATCCACTTGCACCAGACAGTCAAAACAGACACCCATCAAACAAAGAGGGGCACGCGGCTCGCCGGACACGGCGGTGTGCCGTAGGGGCGTCACACCGGCCTGCATCAATGCGAGGGCGAGTATCTGATCCTCCTGTGCCTGTATCAGCTTGCCATCTACATATAGCCCAACCGTATGTGACGTGGCGACCTCTGCCATTTGCTTAAACATAAAATCGCTCCGCTTTAAAAGACAATGTTTCCGCGGGCTGTTCGCCTCCACGGATCCAATTAGCTAGCGCACCAGCATGCTGTGCGGCCAACGTCACACCACTGTGGCAGGTGACAACAAAAGCGCCCGGAGATTCAGTAGACGCCTGATAGATCGGAAAACCATCAGGACTCATTACACGCAGAGCGCCCCAGGTACGAACAATATTTACGTGCTCAAGCAGCGGGAATGCAAGTTGCGCACGTAACGCAATGCGTGAGAGCTGCGCAAGCGTCGTGCTGTCATCTAGACCGACGTCCTCTTGGGAATCGCCGATTTGCAGAACACCTTCGTTAGTTTGTCGCACGTGTAGCGTCGGATACTTTAAAAACGGCTTGACGCGCTCGGTCACGAGAATCTGTCCTCGGTTTGGTGCGACAGGTGCGCGTAGACCAACCATCGGTGCAAGGGTCCGGTTACCCAGCCCAGCTGCGAGCACAACGCGTTGCGTACCAAACGCTTCACGATTGGTGTGAACCTTAAAACCACCTCCTTGCAAGGTATCCATTGCACTAACACGCACACCGGAAATTAGCGTCCCACCTGCACTCTCAAAACCCTTAACCAATGCATGGAGTAATCGCAACGGACTGGCATGCCCATCTAGCGGGCAGTAGACCGCACCCGCCACAGCAGGACCCGTTTCTGGGATCATCTCTTTGAGTTGTCGTGCATCCCACACCTCAAACGGGTATACGCCGTTTAGTTTCTCGCGCAGGGCCGTCAGGCGCGTGACACGGTCGGACAACTCCTTGTCATTCAAACTGATCGCGATGCCGCCGGGTTGCGACAGATCTGGATAGACACCTGTGCGGGCTAACAACTCATCAGCAAAGGCTGGCCAAGCAGTCGCCGAACCGATCGTCCAGCGCGAGTAATCGGGATTTTCTAAGCCCTTACCCTGTACCCAGACAAGTCCAAAGTTTCCACGTGCGGCGCGATACGCATCATCACCTTCATCAAGCAATGCAACGCGCTCGCCTTGCTTTGCTAGGCCATAAGCGACTGCCATCCCAACCATGCCTCCACCGATGACGATGGCATCCCAATCTTTTTGACTACTCATGTTTTTCCTGAGAGAACTTTATCAAGCCCGTAAAACCGATCGAGCGCAACCATTAAGACTAGAGTCAAGACAATCAGAACTGTCGACACGGATGCGAGCAATGGATCAATTGTGTGGGCAATGTGGTTATACATTTTCACGGGTAAGGTTTCAGTCGTTGCCGAAGCCACAAAAATCGACATTGTGAGTTCATCAAAGCTATTGATGAACGCGATGAGCCAGCCACCAGCGACTCCGGGAAAAATAAGCGGCAATTCAATCTTGCGAAAAACTGTCCAACCAGAGGCTCCAAGAGATTCAGCCGCTTGGCTGACGCTTCGATCAAAGCCGGTCGCTGCGGCAACGACTAAGCGCAAGACATAAGGCAATACGATCACCGTATGTGCCAACGTTAAACCCCAACCGGTACTCGCACCACCTATCTGCGTCAAAAATCGCAACAAGGCAATACCTAAGACAACATGCGGCACCATTAGCGGCGATAACAACAAGCCAAGAATCGCATCCCGACCTGGAAATTGATGCCAGGCAATTGCCATGCCTGCTGGTACTGCAACCAGGGTTGCGATGGATGCCGCTGCAGCACCCAAGGCTAGGCTACGCCAGAAGGCGTCGATAAAATCTGGCGCATCAAGTATGGCCCGATACCATCTGAATGACGCTCCATTAAACGGCATCGAGATATACCCTTTGTCCGTGAACGACACCAGTACAACCATCAGCAACGGCGCCAGCATAAAAATGACAAAGAACCAGTGAAAGGCAATTAAGGCAATTGGATTGCGTGATTTCATCTGAACACCTGCTTCCAGCGACGCTCCACTAGACGGTTCGCTACCAACGATACCGTCAATACAAGCACGACCAATAGCACGGCAATAGTTGCCCCAAGCGGCCAGTTCAAATTCCCTAAAAACTCGTCGTAAATTGTTGTTGGCACCACCTTGAGGCGACGGCCGCCAATAATGGCTGGGGTCGCAAAGGCGCTTGCCGCTGAGGCAAACACAATTAAGCCGCCAGATAATACGCCTGGGATCACTTGAGGGAAAACGATTCGCCACATGACTGTGAACATGCTCGCACCCAAGGATTCAGCAGCCTGCTCTGTCGCGCGATCAAGCTTCTGTAGAGAAGCCCAAACAGCAAGCACCATAAATGGCATCAAAACATGCGTCAATGCAATCACGACACCTGTAAAGGTATAGAGCATTTTGATCGGCGCGTCGATTAAGCCAACCATCAACAACGTCTTGTTGATCAGGCCCTCACTGCCCAACAGTACAGCCCAACCAAGCGTACGAACCACCACTGAAATTAAGAGTGGTCCCAGCACAACCACCATGGAGACTGCCCGCCATTGAGAGGACAGCCGACTCAATACATAGGCTTCAGGCACACCGATCGCAATACAGATGAGCGTCACAAGAAAGGCCATGCCAAACGTGCGTACAAAAATTATATGGAAGTAGTCATCGCCTAAAACCTCCGCATAATTTGCCGAAGTCATGGTGCTACCCATCATCTGCGCAGAGTCGTAGGGATAGAGACTCATAGACAGCGTCAACACGAGAGGCAACGCCACAAACGCCAGCATGACCAGCACGCTCGGTGCTGTCAGCCAATAGGGTAAGGTTTGGCGCTGAACGGTCATGACTTAGACTTGATTACGACGGAGCACACGCGCATGTTCTGCACGCCAACTCAGGCCGACCTCATCCCCTTCGTCGACCGCTGGCAGTTCAATATTTGCCTGCGTCACTTGAATCAACCCGAGATCAGTTTGAATCTGGAACAACCAGTGATGGCCCAAAAATAAACGCGCGACGACATTTCCACGAATGATACAGTCCGTTTGCACAAAGCTAATTTTTTCGGGGCGAATGATGTAATCGACCTCACCTTCGCAAGCATCGGACGCGCAAGGCAGGATACGTCCGCGCACCGCTATCCCAGCTGCGACACGTTCACCTTCAAAAAAATTTGCCTTGCCAAGAAAGGTTGAAGAGAACCGTCCGTTTGGCTCCTCGTACATCTCGACCGGTCGTGCTATTTGCTGAATGCGTCCCTTGTTCATCAACACCACACGGTCAGCCAGGGTCATCGCCTCAGCTTGATCGTGCGTCACCATAATTGTCGTGATCCCCACCCGCCGCTGCAACGCGCGTAACTCAATCTGCATCTCTTCGCGCAATTTTGCATCGAGAGCGCCCATCGGTTCATCAAGAAGCAGCACTGGCGGCTGTATGACCAAGGCGCGCGCCATGGCAACCCGTTGCTTTTGTCCACCTGACAGCTCGCTCGGGTATCGCTGAGCAAAGGCGCCAAGATGCACCAAATCCAGCGTCTCGGCAACCTGACGCTCTAAGGCGGGCCCCGGCACTTTACGCATTTGCAAACCGAAGGCAACGTTATCGTGAACCGTCATGTGCGGAAATAGCGCATAGCTTTGGAATACGACCCCTAGTCCTCTCTTATTAGGCTTGAGCTCGGTAATATCTTTTCCATCTAAAACAATGCGGCCGACAGAGGGTTGGGTAAAGCCCGCAACCATTTGTAACGTGGTCGTCTTCCCACAACCCGAGGGGCCCAGCAAACAAAGAAACTCGCCCTGCTCAACGGACAAACTGCAATCCTCCACGGCCGTGAAGTCGCCGTAACGTTTCACTAAACCCTTTAATTCAAGGAAAGCCATGGCAGGATCGTCCGTCAGATTCGTCGATTATTTCTCGACAACACGATTCCATCGCTTCGTCCATTCGGCACGCTGAGCATTGATAATGGTGTAGTCCGGCGAGATCAACTTGTTAACCTTCTCTGGCCCGAAAACAACTTTATCCGCGACCTTGGGGTCAAGCTTGGTTGTCTTATTAACAGGACCAAACCCAATATCGCTCGCCATTAGGGCTTGTACTTCCGCTGACACAACATGTTGCAAGAATTGTTGGCCCAGCTTTGGCTGAGGCCCACCTTCTACCACGCATGCGGCCACCATCAGTGCAACGGCCCCCTCTTTTGGATAGACAAACTGAACAGGAGCACCTTGATCCACAACCGACTGCACGCGCCCGTTGCCCCAAACAACCAAGGCAGCTTCGCCAGTTTGCATCATCTGTGCCATTTTGCCTGGCGAGGGTTCCCAAGCAACAACGTTTGGCGCAACTTTTTTGGCCATGACCTCAAAGCCCGGGTCCATTTTTGCTTCGCCCCCGCCACTCAAACGCGCCATCATCACAAGAGTCAAAAGCCCATAGCCATTTGTGATGGGAGGGATAACAACTTTACCCTTGTACTTAGGATCAGTCAGATCCTGCCATGATGTCGGTGCCGCCCAGCCATTTTTTGCAAAGATATCTTTGTTGTAGGCAAGACCGGTTGCGATATAAGCAATACCCACTGACTTATCTCCAACCATGCGTGCGTTTGGATACAGCTCCTTGACTGCGCCCGCGTCCTCGACTTTAGCGCACAAGCCCTGTCCCACCGCTTGGTACATCGGACCATCATCGATGATCGCCAAAGACATTTCCTGCTTGGCTTTTTGCGCTTGAAGCTTCGCCAAAATATCAGTGGAGTTACCAGCGATATAAACCACCTTCGCGCCGGTTTTCGCCTCGAATGCGGGAATTATTTTTTCTTTAAATAGTTTTTCGGTCGATCCACCCGACCCGCCTACGTACAAAGTCGTTTGTGCCGAGGCATAACCGGCTAACAACGCGAGTGCCGTTGCACTCAAGGCTAATAGAGGTTTCCGCATATTGATCTCCACTGATTCAAAAAGCGTTGTCGCGAGACATCGCTAGGCTGAGGGATGAACTAACTATCTTGAACTGACAGTCTCATCCTAGACCTCTGAATAGAGAAATAAAATACAAAAAAATGATGCTATATATGCTCAAATGTTATATATCGCGGTACTAACCGCGATATCCATGGAGCAGATACGTGAAACCCATCATCAACTTAAGGCAAATCGAAGCGTTTCGCGCCGTCATGCTGACAGGCAGCGTCGTGGGTGCCGCCAAGTTCATGAACGTGACCCAACCAGGCGTGAGCCGCACGATCGGCTTACTGGAACTGCATTTAGGCTACGCGCTTTTCGAGCGGCGGGGTCGCAGGCTAATCCCTACCCACGAAGCAGATTCACTCTATCGCGAAATCGAACCCATCTACAGCAACCTTGAGCGCGTTAGCCACGTTGCACAAGACATCCGTTTCCAACGGGCAGGCGCGCTGCGCATTGCTACCCTACCAGCGCTTGCGCACTGGCTTATTCCCAAAGCAATCACTCGATTTTTAACGACCCGCCCGAACGTAAGCGTGTTTATTCAAAGTCTACCCTCTCGTCAGATTGGAGAGCTGGTGGCAACCCGCCAATTTGACGTCGGTGTCGTTGAGTTTCCATTGGTCAAACCCGCCGTACAAGTGGAGCCTCTTGATCCGATACAAACAATGGCCGTGATACCCAGGAGCCACAAGCTGGCAAAGCAGAAAACGATTTCGCTTAAGGACCTTGCCGGCGAGCGGATGGTGATGCTTTCGCAGCACACATACATACGCTACCAAATTGACGAAGCCTTTGCCAACCTTGGTGTAGCACCCGTGGTTGTTATCGAAACACCAAGCTCGTCTATTGCCTGCGCTCTAGTCGCCGCTGGTGCCGGGATTTCGTTGGTATCGCGTTGGACGGTGGAGACCTTCACTGGTGTCGACCTAGTCGCGATTCCAGTAAAAGAAAGTCTCACCTCACGCTATGCAATTATTTATCCCGATGGACAAGCACCGATGATGCTTGCGCACGCCTTTAATGAGGAACTACGTGCTGTGATTGCCGAGACCGACAAGGCGCTGCGTAGCTAGACGTATTTCAATTCGTGGTGCCCGAGCGGGAATCTAAAAATGAATACAAATAAGTAATTAATAACAATAAATAATGATGGTTTTAACCATACCCCCCCACGGGCCAAAGAGCAAATACACCCCGGGTGTTGAGGCTCCAGTCTATAGGGTAGCTCTCACGCGAGGATGCCGTTAACGTATCGTTGTGAGTGGTTTAAACATCAATAACTGCTGGCCACTAATTTACAAAACTCACTAACCTCCGAATATTGAATCCGCTAACTGGCCAAAAGATCCGTTTCAGCGCTTAGAGCGCAGTCGTTGTAAATTTTCTACACATCTAAGCAATGATTAAATTTTAGTTGACATGTTGCTTTTTTCTATCTAAGCTACGCTCAGATTGTATCTAATCAGTGCTCAGATATAGTCTAGCTAATCCAACTAATTGAATAAATGAGGCCTTCATCATGTATCTTTATCGCTTACTCACTGCAACATTGGTTTTGAGTTCAACTGTGCCAATCGTAGCTTCGGCTGCCGAAGCTGCTGCGTCGGTGCGCGTCGAAGTGACTGGTCTAAGAAATACGGCGGGCCATGTCGTCTGCAAATTATTTAATGCCCCCGAAGGTTTTCCTGAAGATAATTCTCGGGCGTATCGCAAGGTGATTGCACCGATCAAGGGTGCGCAAGCCAGCTGCGACTTCAAAGATACGCCTCCTGGCACCTATGCATTGATCGTCCTGCACGACGAAAACATGAACGCAAAGATGGACAAAAACTTTCTGGGAATCCCGACCGAAGGGTACGTGACGTCTAATAACGTGCGACCTGCCTTGTCGGCTCCAAAATTCAGCGAAAGTTCGTTTTCTGTAAAAGCCGGTGTCGATACGATCATCAACGCAAAAGTCGGGTACTGAACCATGAACACTTTGAAAGGTAAAACGGCCCTCGTTACCGGCGCATCAGCCGGGATCGGTGAGGCGATTGCACGAAAGCTAGCCGCAGAAGGGGTCAATCTTGTTTTAGTGGCTCGATCGCAGGCCAAGCTCGAACGGCTCGCCAGTGAGCTTGGCAAAACGTATGCCGTGCGCTGCGTGCCACTTGTCGCAGATCTAAGCCAGCCTAATTGCGGCTCGAGCCTTCTGCAGGCGGTGCAGGGTGCAAGCGCGCAGATCGATATCTTGGTGAACAACGCGGGGTTTGGCACTTACGGGCCCTTTGAGACCATTTCGCCAGAAACCGAGCAAGACGAAATCGCAGTCAACATTGCAGCGGTTGTCGATCTCGCCCATGCTTTTTTACCCGACATGTTGCAGCGAGGGTCAGGCGCTATTCTAAACGTGGCGTCTACGGCGTCCTTTCAACCTGTTCCTTATCTAGCAGTCTACGCCGCGACCAAAGCGTTTGTCCTAAGCTTTAGCGAGGCGCTTTGGGCCGAGTATCGAGACCGTGGCATTCGCGTGGTTGCACTGTGTCCGAGTGCGGTCGATACCGGCTTTATTAGCGGCCTCGGTGATGAAACCGTGCGCGGCACCGCAGTATTTTCAAAAACGCTTCGTCCCGAGCATGTTGCTGAACAAGCCCTCGTTGCCCTTCACAAAAACGACGCAATCCATATCGTCGGAATAAAAAATTGGCTGATGGCCCAG
>CAIYWO010000020.1 GCA_903929925.1 uncultured beta proteobacterium
CGCGATCAGTTTGTACTCGAAGCAAACTTCACGCCGTCTGGTGTTGTACGCATTGCAGAGCTTCAAGCGAAAGAGAAGTTCGCCTACATCAAGCCTTGAGTCAACCCAGCGAGCCTATTTGCTGAATCGGTCTAGCTCAAAGACATCGAGATCAATCATCTCGCCAGTGTCTTTTTGTAAAACTTTTCCCTTCGGGTCCAACACGTAAAGCTCAGGTATCCCTTTGCGCTTACCGATCGCTCGGTCAAGCTCTGGCGTGATCATCGCAACGGGAAAGTTCAGCCCGTGTTTCTGCACATACTGCGCAGCTGCTTTTGGATCCTTATCAACCGACACACCTAACACGACTAGGTTGCCGCCTTTTGTGTCACGCACAAGTTGCATGAGGTTTTGGTTTTGGCGATGACAATATGGGCACCATGATGCCCATATTTGAATCACGACGTGTTTACCCACTAAATCAGCAGGCGTCAGTACTTTACCGTCCATCAGCGTGATAGAGCCGAGCTTGATCGTGTCGCCTACATTGAGCGCCTGCGCCGGCGACGGCGCTGCGACGCCCAAGATCACCACCGCCATCAGCAATCGGATGGCAATGTTGCGTAGGTTCGGGAGACTCCAGCGGTTGAGTATGTGTTTCATATCTTCATCATAGCTAAAAAAAACCGCCCTCAGTTTCCCAGGGCGGCTCTCCTCACCTAGATTAGGTTTAAACAATCAACGGCACAATCAAGAGCGCAACAATGTTGATGATCTTGATCAATGGGTTTACGGCAGGGCCTGCTGTGTCCTTATAAGGATCGCCCACCGTGTCGCCTGTCACGGCAGCTTTATGGGCATCAGAGCCCTTACCGCCATAATGACCTTCCTCAATATACTTCTTGGCGTTATCCCAAGCGCCACCGCCTGTACACATGGAGATCGCAACAAACAGACCCGTCACAATCGTTCCCATCAGCAGGCCGCCCAGAGCTTCAGGCCCTAGTAATAAACCTACCGCTATCGGCACAACGACCGGCAACAATGAGGGAATGATCATTTCTTTGATTGCGGCTGTTGTCAGCATATCAACCGCCTTGTCGTACTCAGGTTTACCTGAACCGTCCATGATCCCCTTGATGTCACGGAACTGGCGACGAACTTCTTCAACCACCGCACCCGCACAACGGCCCACCGCTTCCATCGCCATTGCACCAAAGAGGTAAGGAATCAGTCCGCCGATGAACAGACCAATAATGACACGGTGATCCGACAGGTCAAACACGACTTTTGCACCGTTTGCTTCAAGCGTATGCGTGTAGTCAGCAAACAGAACCAATGCGGCCAAACCTGCAGAGCCGATTGCGTAGCCTTTTGTGACGGCCTTTGTGGTGTTACCTACTGCATCAAGCGGATCGGTAATATCGCGTACCGACTGAGGTAAGCCAGCCATTTCTGCAATACCACCTGCGTTGTCGGTAATGGGGCCGTATGCATCCAGTGCCACCACGATACCTGCCATGGACAGCATCGATGTCGCAGCAACTGCAATGCCGTAAATACCACCTAACCAATAGGCAGAGTAGATCGCCGCACAAACAAACAGAACTGGCCAAGCGGTTGAACGCATGGATACGCCCAAACCAGCAATGATGTTGGTGCCATGGCCTTGGCTTGATGCTTTAGCGATGTGCTTAACTGGCGCGTAGTCCGTTCCAGTGTAGTACTCGGTAATCCATACAAGCACCGCTGTCAGAAGCAAGCCAACGACGGTTGCACCAAACAAGCGCATCTTCCCACCGGTGGCAAAGCCCACGTCAGCTAATGCATTGTCGGGCATGATCCAGTTTGTCGCGAAATAGAACGCCACAAGAGAAATAACACCAGCAATCACTAAACCCTTGTACAGCGCGGGCATGACATTTTTCATACCGGGAGTTGCTTTGACGAACGAGCAACCAATGATGGATGCAATGATCGAGATTCCACCGAGCACCAAGGGGTAAATGACCGCCTCTGCCGTGGCAACCTTAATCATCAGCGCACCTAACACCATCGTCGCAATGAGTGTCACAGCGTAAGTCTCGAACAAGTCTGCCGCCATACCAGCGCAGTCACCCACGTTATCACCCACATTGTCAGCAATCACCGCTGGATTGCGTGGATCGTCTTCAGGAATGCCGGCCTCAACCTTACCGACCAAGTCCGCACCGACGTCTGCGCCTTTTGTGAAGATGCCTCCACCCAAGCGTGCAAAAATTGAGATGAGCGATGAACCGAATGCGAGTCCGATCAACGGATGCAAAATGGCAGACATGCTCTGCCCCTTTCCCGTCGATTGCAGATACATGTAAAACAATCCGACACCAAGCAAGCCCAGACCAACAACGAGCATGCCAGTAATCGCACCGCCTTTGAACGCTACGTTTAGAGCTTCATTCATGCCTTTAGTTGCTGCTTCGGCTGTGCGTACGTTCGCGCGAACTGATACGTTCATGCCAATGAAACCGCATGCACCTGAGAGCACCGCGCCAATCACGAAACCAACCGCAGTCGCTTGATCAAGAAAAACGGCGATCAAGATTGCGAGTACGACCCCGACGATACCGATAGTTTTGTACTGCCGCGAAAGGTAAGCGCCAGCGCCTTGCTCAATCGCTGCCGCAATTTCCATCATCTTGGCATTACCCGTACCTTGGCTCAAAATCCAGGACCGCACTACAAAGCCATATATGACCGCGAGTACTCCGCAGCCCAAGGCAAAATAGAGGCCCAACGTAACGTTGCTCATGCTCTAAAGCTCCTTAAGTGTTGTCTCTTTAATACTTGTTATACCGACAGGAATATTTCCCCAACGAGCACTCAATAGAGTGTTGTGGACAGTATCCAACAGATTCGCACTGAGGGGGAGTCTTTGTTTATTTGTTAAGATTAGGGTATTCACTAACTAAGTCTACCCTCGGAGTCCCAATGAGTCTCGATAACGTCAAGCCCGGCAAAAAGATCCCTGAATCCTTTAATGTGATTATTGAGATCTCCATGAACGCCGATCCCATTAAGTATGAGGTCGATAAAGAGTCGGGGGCAATCTTCGTTGATCGCTTTATGGGTACCTCGATGCACTACCCCTGTAACTATGGTTACATTCCAAAGACGATCGCTGGAGATGGTGATCCCGTAGACGTGTTAGTGATTACTCCCTTCCCTGTTATCCCAGGTGTGGTGGTGCGATGCCGTGCCTTGGGGGTGCTAAAAATGACCGACGAAGCGGGTGACGATGCCAAGTTGCTAGCGGTCCCAGAAGACAAAATTCTGCCTATTTATAGCCACTGGAAGCAGGCCTCAGACATTCATCCGATGCGTCTGAACGCAATTCAGCACTTCTTTGAGCATTACAAAGATCTCGAAGAAGGCAAGTGGGTCAAGGTTCAAGGTTGGGGCGGAGTCGACGATGCTCACAAAGAGATACTTAGTGGCATCGAGCGCTATAACGCTGAACAAAAGGGCTAAAGCCCTTTTGTAAAAATGCTACATCGACTGCTTGAGCAACTCTTCGTAGTCTTGGGCAGTCGGTGTACGGGGGTTGGTTTTATGACAGTGGTCTGCCATCGCCCCTTCAATCACCCGCGGAAACATCTCAGGGGTGACACCCATCGCCGCCAGACCCGCGGGCAATCCCAGTCGTTGATTCAACGCCTTGATTGCCGGTGCGACGTCTGCTGATTGTTCTAGCCCCATCGTTTCTGCCAAACGCTCAAGTTTTTTTCCTTTTTGCATCGATGCTTCGCTGGCATTAAACAAAATAACAGCCGGCAAGAACATCGCATTGAGCGTGCCATGATGCAGCTTTGGGTTAATGCCACCGAGTGCGTGGCTCAAGCTGTGTACAGCGCCCAAGCCTTTTTGAAACGCCATGGCACCCTGCGTTGAGGCACTCATCATATGAAAGCGCGCCTCACGGTCGTGGGGTGTTTTTGTGGCGCGTTCAATATGTCGCCATCCACGCCATAAGCCGTCCAGCGCAATACCTTCCGCCGGAAAATTCAGCGCTGATGACATAAAGGTTTCACAGCAGTGTGTGATCGCATCCATCCCAGTTGCAGCTGTCAATAATGGAGGCAAATCCAGCGTCAGCTCCGGATCGCAAATCGCCGACTTTGGCACGATGTGTGGGGATAACAGGCCGACCTTCCGCCCATCGTCCAAAATCAACATTGCGCCGCGTCCAACTTCACTGCCTGTGCCGGACGTCGTTGGAATCGCGATAATCGGAGCCGTTGCTGCTGTAATGCGGGCAGTGCCACCATTGACCGCAATAAAGTCTTTTAGTGGTCCAGGGTGTGCGGCACACACTGCGACCGCTTTGGCCAAGTCCATCGCCGAGCCACCCCCGACGGCGATCATTCCATCGAACTTGCCTTGTTTGTACATTGCTAAAGCGTCCCGAACCGCCGCTTCATGGGGGTTTGGTGGGGTTTGGTCATACACCTGAACACTCTTGGCATCTTTAAGTTGTGCCAAGACCCGATCTACCAAACCCGCCGCACGCACCCCAGCATCAGTCACCAACATCGGGCGCTGAATACCAACACGCTCACACTCGGACTGCAGCAAACTGATCGCCCCGAAATCGAACTGTATTTGGGTAATGTAATTAATCAACGCCATGGCTCTGTCTCCGCGATTATGTAGTTATGTTGTTATGTTGTGGTGATGTGCTTGATCATAAATCATAGCGTTATTACTCAACCTGCCAGCCCAGAATCTCTGCCAGGCGTTGCACGACCCACCCTGCCTCGGGCTCGGTTAGCCCGACATCTTGCGTCAGGAGACCCCGCTGAATGCGCTCAAGGACGTCTGCTTCGGTAATGCCGAGTTCCCAGAGCTTGTTGCTAGCCTGTTCCGTCAATAGGTTGGCCATGTCCTCGCACAAGTCGTAGCGGGCAAAAATATGCTCGCGCGACGCACTCGGTTTGATGCGCCCAGGCTCAACAAACAGGGCAATAAACGAGGGCGGGATGATGATCTGGTTGTCGTCAGACATCGCTTAAGCTAAAACTTCTACAGGACTCAAGTCGCACGGGCTGAATTCCTAGGTTGGCAAATGGTACGTTGTTACACGATACTACGCAGCATAAGTGATTATTCATAAAGAGACATGACCAACCATTCTTCAGCACCTCGCGTAGAACAGATTGCCTTGCCCGATGGCGCCCTCCTCGAAGCGCACAGTGAGGGTGCGGGTGCGCCTGTGCTCTTGATCAGCGGGTTGGGGGGGACCGCAGGCTTCTGGCAACCCTGCGTGGCCGCGCTCGCACCACACCACCAAGTGCTACGCCTCGATCAGCGCGGGATCGGCAAGAGTAGCCGCGGCGAGGCACGTTGCACTATCGATCAACTTGCAGACGACTGTTTGGCTGTCTTGGATCATTTTGAAATTACCACGGCACTTGTCGTTGGACACTCAACGGGCGGCTGCATTACCCAATCCCTTGCGCTGCGTTATCCCGACCGAGTACGCGCCTGCGTCATGAGCGGCGCTTGGGGGGCACCAAGCCGACACCGACAGGAACTCTTTACTGTGCGTCGCGAAATGCTGCTGCACAACCCTGTCGCCTACGCGAGCTCCTCGGTGTTCATGGGCTACGACACTGCTTGGCTAAACGCACACTGGGCGGTGCTAGAGTCCGCGGTGCGCAACGCCCCACTCACGGCGGCCGCGCAGCGTATTGTGATGGAACGTATTGACGCACTCGTAGCTTACGATCAAAGCGCGGCGCTCTCTAAAATAAAAGTGCCGCGGCTTGTGCTTGGCGCACGCGATGATCTAATCGTCCCGGCTTTTTTACAAGAGGAGCTCCACGCTTTACTTCCAAGTTCGGATTTAAAACTGTTTGACTACGGTGGACATTTTTTCCCAGTTTCGCGCACAGAATTATTTACGACAACACTGCTTGAGTGGTTTAGAAAATCTCTTAAGCACTAACAAGGTTTTGCCATGACAGAAAATTTCTCAAGCACACAAACGATTCGCAAAACTGTAATCGCGACAAAAGGTGGTGTCGTCGCAGCCCAGCACCGACGCGCAGCTGAGGTGGGTGCTGCCGTACTCGATGCGGGCGGCGATGCCGTGGATGCCGCGATTGCAACCTCCTTCGCAATCGGAGTGGTCGAACCCTGGATGAGTGGGCCCGCGGCGGGCGGTGCAATGGTGCTATGGCGTGCCACCGAAGGGCGGGCACGCGTTGTTAATTTTGGATGTCGCTCCCCACGAGAACTAAATCCGGCAGACTTTCCCTTAAGCGGCACAGGCAAGTCCTCTGACCTGTTTCCATGGCCCTCGGTGGTCGATGATCGCAACGTGATGGGTGCAACGGCTGTTGCAGTACCTGGCGTCGTCGCAGGGATGGATCTTGCACACCAACACTTCGGTCGCATGCCATGGAAAGATCTCGTGATGCCCGCGGCTGGTCTCGCCGAAGAGGGTCTGTTAGTAGATTGGTACACCACGCTTGTTACCGCAGCGAATGCGCGCGTCTTGAGCAAAGACCCTGACACCGCTGCGATGTTTTTAGAGCAAGGGCATTGGCCCATCGCAGGCGAGTGGACCTCGCTCAACGAGCGACACCTCAATCAAAAAGCCTTCGCCCAAACGTTGCGTCAAATTGCGGAGGGTGGATCCAAAGCGTTTTATCAAGGTGATATCGCCGCACAACTGGTTAGCGATATACGAGCAAAAGGGGGCTGCATGAGCATGCAAGACCTCGCGGACTACCACGCTGAATTAGTCGACCCTCTCACAATCAACTACCGTGGTGGCCGGGTGTTTGCAACACCCGGTTTAACGGGCGGCCCCACTTTCGGCAAAGCTCTTGAACTGCTAGCAAGCGAACTCAATCCCACCAAAGGCGCACCGGGTGCGTCAACCTATGCAGCGTTCGCGCGAGCACTCGACGCAGCGTTTAAGTTACGGTTTGAAAACATGGGCGACCACGAGTCTCCCAAAGCCCCTGGCTCCACCACGCACTTCAGCGTCGTCGATCGTCATGGCAATATGTGTGCGGTCACGCAAACGCTTCTTTCCATCTTTGGCTCACGCGTCGTGTCACCCTCAACAGGTCTGCTCCTGAACAACGGCATCATGTGGTTTGATCCAGAGCCCGGCAAACCAAACTCGTTGGCACCCAATAAGCGATGCCTGGCGAACTACAACCCAGTGATTGGCGAAGACGCCTCGGGTAGACGCTTTGCAATTGGCGCCTCAGGCGGCCGCAAAATTCTTGGCGCCGTCATGCAATTAAGCTCTTTTATTATGGATCATGGCTTGAGCCTCGAAGAGGCGTTCCACACGCCACGCATTGACGTCAGCGGCGTTGGCAAAGTGACGGCCGATCAAGCACTGCCTGCCGACACACTCGCGGCACTGGAAAAAATCTTCCCAGTGACTGCGACACGGCGCAACGTCTATCCCTACGCGTTCGCCTGCCCCGCCGGCGTGATGCGAGATGGCGAACTGAATATGGGCTGCACCGAGATCATGTCTCCTTATGGAGACGCCATCTCGGGCGGCTAAGTGGTCTGCTTACGCAACCACAGCGGGCAGACTAAGCTCTGCCCATCGAGCGACACGCATCAAATGGGCATCTTGCTTATAAGGTGCTACAAGCTGCAAGCCGATAGGCAGACCTTTTGCGGAGCGAGCGATTGGTAGAGTGATCGCTGGCAATCCCAGGAAACTCCAAAGCGCACAGAACACCGGGTCGCCTGTAGAGCCCAAGCCTTCTGGGGCTGCGCCGGTCGCGGGGATCGTAAGGATTGCATCGAAGCCCTTGATTTGATTCATCATGTCGTGACGCAAAGTTTGCTGCGCTGCGCGCACTTCTAAATACTCATACGCCGTACGATGCTGCCCCTTCTTAACAAGGTCAGTAATCGACTCACACAGCAAAGCCGCATGGTGTTTGAAGTGATACGC
>CAIYWO010000021.1 GCA_903929925.1 uncultured beta proteobacterium
CGGGAGTTCTTTTTGATCTGCAGGAATTGACCAAAGAAGTCGTTCAGTTTTCGGATCAAGCGGCCGCGGGGACAGATAGTTAATCCGACAACTCTGGGGAGCACCGTCCAAACGATAGGAGGATGAGCCCTTATAGGCAAATGCAACAAAATAACTAGAGTCAGAGATATCAACTTCGACGGCCTGCTTGCCGGGAGTGATGGGTGCGACAAACGGCAATTCAAACGACAGCGTCAGCTGACCTGTTTTCACATCCCATGTGGTTGCCGCATCTTTTGCCGTGCCAAAAGCAAACTTGTTTGTACCTTGCATCGCTTCGGTAAAAAAATGTGACTCGGGGTCAGCAAGAGCCGTCATCCACTCTTTAGTTATTTTCTCAAGTTCACCCTGTGCAACCTCTCCGCTCTTGGCACGGGGCAGCCCCTGCACGGCGTAGGCCGCAAATAACTCATCAAACTTCCAACTCTGACGTAAGGAAACAATTTGTCCTTGGCTGTTGAACACGAGTTGCACCCCGCCGTCGATAAAAATATGGGGGTGTGCGAAAGCCGGGGTCTGCAAACATACCCAGAGGCTTAACATCTGCAGGCATTTACGAAGAATCACTGAACTGCGAGACATACCGCTCACCTTCAACAAGGATGGAACCCGTTTTGACAGCAGAAATCGGATTAGAGTTCCATTTTAAGTCTAGACGACCCTTGCCGCGGCTAATAATTCAAAAAGTTCGGTTGTGTCCTCTAGTGTATCGAGTTGCTCGATCAGTGCAATCGAGCGATCAATTCGGGTGGGAGACAAGCAAGACTGGACTACATGACGATACTTATAAACCACGTCATCATGGGATAAGGGGTTTTCTGGGCTACCGCGCCGATTCAGTATTTCATGTTCTAGGCGACGGCCATCCATTGTCGTCAGCGCAACTCTTGCGGCATGCCGATACGCCGGTCCCATCGCGTCGATCTCTGGGTCAATCCGCGCATCAATACGCTTGATAAAGTCCATGACCAGAGGATCGGCTAACCGTTGCTCCTGGTACTGCGCGACAAACGCCATTCCATCGAACCCCATCACAGCCAGACCGTAATACAAGTTCATCTGTGCTGCGGTGACACCTTGCGCTTTGTATTCCCACGCACAGTGGGTGAAAGTCATGGAGCTCACACCCACCTCAAGCTTCTTAATATCCTGGGGTGTTAACTGATGGGCGTTCAACAACGCCGCGAAGGCATCTAACGCAGAATGGATGCTCGTGACACAAGCATGTGGCTTATAGCCCACCTTGCCGGTTTCCCAAACAGAACCCAAGCCCTCAAGGAGTCGTCCAGGATTGGGGCTATTAGAGTACGTACTCAAATACCCACCGTAACCCGCCTCAAGCACATCGGTGATCCCTGTAAAGTCTTTCTGCGCCAGATAGGCTGAATACACACCACTTTGTGCCGCACGCCCGGAATGAAAGCGCTTGACCATCGCGCCTTCTTGCGCAGCCATCAGACCGCCCGCCTGAGAACCTGCAATACCAAGTGCATGTTGTGTGCGTCCAGCATCTAGCCCAAGCATCGCCGCAGCACTCGCAGCAGCCACAAACACGCCGGAAGCACCTTGAGGATGAAATCCCCTAAAAAAGAGTCCCATCGTCGCAGCATTACCGATACGTGTACCGACCTCGTAGCCGGCCGTCATCGCCTTAAGCAAGGCGCGACCACTTCGCTGATGCGTTTGCTCGGCTAACGCCACCACGATCGGCGTCGCAATCGACCCTGCATGCAAAATCGATTCTTTGTGGATATCATCCAGCTCAAAAGCATGGCCAGCTGTCGCATTGACCAAAACGGCCGAGCTCACAGACGTTTTTTGTCCGCGCCCAAAAATCGACGCAACAGGCTTGGCACCCTCCTCTAGCACCATCTCGGTCACACGTTGCGTCCACGGCAACGTCGCGCCAAATAAACAACAACCGACGCTATCTAGAAAACTCGTACGCATACGCGCGATGACTTCTGATGGGATATCCTCAAACTTGAGTTGCGCTGAGAAAGCCGCTAAGTCGCGGGTCGCACCCGGCAACAGCGAAGCGGGATGGCTATCCATAGTTGGGCTCCACGTC
>CAIYWO010000022.1 GCA_903929925.1 uncultured beta proteobacterium
CTGAGGGTTTGATTGTGTTGCATCGAGATTATTGGGATGCGGCCGCACAAGTGTACGAGCAGATTCCTGTGCTGGGCGCAATCCTTCGCTTCCTGCGCCGTAAGTTGGCACTCCCGACCTAATTAGCTAGCTAGATTCTTTACAAAGCCGCAGCTAGCTTTCGCTCTCCAAAAAAAATGCCCCCGAAGGGGCAAAAAAGCCGATTGAGCGCAGCAGTCTCGCACGGCGGGGGAAATACTCCTAGTTAGGCACGCAGCGTTGGGTAACGCACGTGGTCAACCAGATCTTGAATGTCTTTGCGTGGAGCTGGTGTGAGCAAGCTCACAACAATGATCAGGGCAAAGCCAAGCGGTACACCAAAGACACCTGCAGAGATTGGCAGGATGCCGTACCAGAGCTCAACTGGTGAGGTCACACCAAACACGCCACGCAGCCAAGGTTGAGTCATCACCATGTAGTAGAAGGTGATGCCCAGACCGCCGATCATGCCGGCAACTGCGCCGTACTTGTTTGCACGCTTCCAGAAAATCCCCAGGGTCAGGGCAGGGAAGAACGCCGCGGCAGCAAAGGAGAACGCGGCTGACACCAGGAACAGAATGTCAGCAGGTTTCTGAGCAGCAACGTACGCAGCAGCAAGCGCAACCACGAGCAGTAGGATCTTCGAGATCAACACACGACGTGCGGTAGGCGCGTTTGGATTGATCATCTTGAAGTACAGGTCGTGGGACAGCGCGTTAGCGATGGTGAGCAACAAGCCGTCTGCAGTCGAGAGCGCTGCAGCCAAGCCGCCAGCTGCAACCATGCCCGAGATCACATAGGGCAGACCACCGATTTCTGGTGTGGCAAGCACAATGATATCGCCGCCAATCCGCATTTCTCCGAGCTGCAAGATACCGTCTTTGTTGACGTCAACGACGGACAACAAGCTAGGATCTACGGTGCTCCATTGCGTGATCCAGGCTGGTAGCTTGTCAAACGGCGTCCCAACCAACACATGGAACACTTCGTACTTGACGAGAACTGCCAACGCTGGTGCCGTGAAGTACAGCAAGAAGATGAAGAACAACGACCACGTAACCGATTCACGCGCTTGTTTAACTGATGGTGTCGTGTAGTAACGCATCAGAATATGCGGTAATGCAGCGGTACCAATCATCAAGCAGAATATCAGCGCTAGGAAGTTACGACGCGAGGTGTCATAAGCCGCTTGTGCTTTGGCATCACCATTCGGATCGCCAGAGAACTGCGCTGCATGACGCGGCATTCCTGCCAAGGGAGCAGAGCGGGCATTGTTAGCATTGCGATCTGCTGTGTACTTGGCGCGGGCAGCGGCTTCCGTTGCGGGAAGGGCAGCTAACGCATTCGTTGCCGCAGTGATGGCAGCTTGTGAACCGTTTGATGCTTTCAAGCCAGCCAAGGTCTTTTCTGCTGCAGCTTTGTCGGCAGCCATTGCGGCCGGGACATTCTTGAGCTTAGCTTCTGCTTCGTCAGCGCGCTGCTTAAAGATCGCTCTGACTTCAAGCTCTTTTGGATCTTTAAGGAGCTCTGCCTCTTTAGCAGTTACTTTCTCAAGCTGATAGCCATAGATTGCCTGTGGAACGGGGACGCCTGTTTGCTTAACAGACAACCACACCACGGGAATCATGTAGGCAATGATCAGAATGATGTATTGCGCAACTTGAGTCCAGGTCACCGCACGCATGCCGCCCAAGAATGAGCAAACCAAGATACCGCCCAGGCCAAGGAAGATGCCGATTTCAAACGGAACGCCTGAAAGACGCGTCGTGATCAGACCAACACCGTAAATTTGCGCAACCACATACGTGAAGGAGCAAAGAATTGCGGCGATGATACCCAACAGACGTGGCAGGTTGCCGTCGTAGCGCGCACCAAGAAAGTCAGGGATTGTGAACTGACCGAACTTGCGAAGGTAAGGAGCCAGGAACAGAGCGACCAAACAGTAGCCACCGGTCCAACCCATAATAAACGCAAGGCCTGAATAACCCGTCAGATACAACGTACCGGCCATACCGATAAACGAGGCAGCCGACATCCAGTCTGCGCCTGTCGCCATACCGTTATAGATGGCAGGCACACGACGCCCTGCGACGTAGTATTCCGCTGCATCATTTGTGCGGCTCATCACCCCAATACCGGCATAAAGCAAGACAGTGGCAGCTAAAAAGATGTAGCCAATCCAAGCTCGCGTCAGACCCATTTGCTCTGCAATCGCAAGCACGATCACAAAGGCAACAAAACCGCCGGTATACCAGGTGTAGACTTTATTTAAGGATTTTTTGAAGGCTGCATTCGTCGTATTTGACGAAAACATGCCGCCTTCATCGGGTGTCATTCCGGCCATGTTATTCCTCCTCCTCTTCGTCAACGCCGTGTTCGACGTCGAGCTTGTTCATGTATCGAGCGTAATACCAAATGATCACGCAGTAGACTATCAGCGAACCTTGAGCGCCCATCCAGAAACTGAATGGCCAACCAAAGAAGTTGAAGCTAAGATCGCGAGCAAAATAGCTCACGACAAAAGTGACAACAAACCAAATCGCCAGCAAAATCGCTGTGACATTTAGGTTTTTTTGCCAGTACGTCCGATGTTTTTCGGTTAGTTGCACAATAATGCCTCCTCATCGTTTCGGGCCAGGTGCGCCTGGGTCCATTGATAACACTGGGTGATACAAAACTTAACTACTATTTTTTAATACAAGCACTACAGAACTACGGAACTACAAAAAAAACTTTTGAATACATTACGGATGACGACGTTAGACCGACACCGCTAAGCCTGTTTCACGCTCAAGTTGCGCTGCAAATTTCGGCTCAAAACCTTTTAAATGTTTAATGATCTTGGTTGTCTCGTCGGGGGCTTGCCGATCCATATGAACGCGACCGAGTTGGTACCAGGCATACGGGCTCATGGGCTGTAACTGCGTGTTGCGCTCTAGCGCTTGAACCGCCTCATCGAGCCTACCTTGTTGGATCAGCGCTAATCCAAGGCCGTACCATGCCTGATCAAGCTCTTCGTTGAGTGCCAAGGCCTTGCGGAAGGATGTCTCGGCATCGACGGGGTATTCAAGTTCCTGTTGTAAGAACCCCAAATTAAACCAAGCATAAGCCGGCGCATTGTTTTGTTTGACCAGAACCTCGTAGACGGCGATTGCTCCTTGCTTGTCGCCAAGTTCAGCCTTGAGATGCGCTAGGCTGCCGAGTGCATAGCTATCGTTGGGGTAAGCACGCAACATGTCTTCAAACACTGCAATTGCACGCACGCGCTGGCCTAGAACGATCCAGGTGATCGCATGCCATTTGTGCAACATCCAGTTGAAATCTAATTTCATTTGCAACCCACCATGTCAACGGACACGCAATGTTCAATTTTCGCGACCGTCACAGCTAGATAAAGTACTGCCACAATGCAAAAGGCCACGAAGGCGTGATGCCGTTTTGCGATTTGCTTGGGTGCGATGAGCGCTGCGATATAAGTCCACGGCTTGTTGACGATGACGAATAATTGATAAAACATATTCGTTTCGCGTTTTGCGCCAGCAAGAATGAACAGCAACCCTTGCCCAAGCAAAGCGAGAATGCCGATGTACAACAACAACTGCGCAACGTTCAAAACAAGCAACAAACCGTGTCTCCGTCCGCGTGAGTGATACCCTCCTGTGCAGAGGGTATTTTCAAGCTGGTGTTTAATGAACCGAACTTTAAGAGAACTAACTGACAGGTATCTGACAAACTGGCAGGGCTAGTGAAAATCCTAGGCGCCAGAAATAAGCAGAAAAAGGCCTAGTTAATTTTGCGCTGCAACAAAAACCGTTCCCGTTGCGTCGCTATGCCGAGTTAGCCGACAGCTAAAAAGTGAATTTCAATCCGTGCACCCGAGGCGAAGGGAGCCATCTGCTTTGAGTCAGTAATGAAAATCTTGGCGTGGTGTCGCACAGCGATTTCACGAACAATTGCCAAGCCGAGTCCACTGCCTTCTGCCTGAGAGCCCAGGACACGATAAAAGCGATCGAAAACACGCTCTCGCTCCTCGAGAGGTATCCCCGGTCCCGAATCCTCAACGGCCAGGATCACCCGACGACCCTGCATACTGATGCTTACGGTGATGCGTCCGGGCGAGGGCGTATACCGAATTGCGTTGTCGATCAAATTATTTAGAGCCTCGCCCAGAAGAATACTTTGACCGCGGACCATCACGGCAGAGTCGGGGCCTTCGAATCCTAGGTCGATACCTCGCTCGATAGCTGTGTCTACCCAGCGCAATGTTTGCTCTTTCGCCAGTTCAGCTACATTCATCGGCGGCATCGCAATCGAGTTTGGATTTTCGGCATTGGCCATCAACAACAGCTGATTAACTAGACGGGTTGCACGAGCCGTCCCCGCGATAATCTGTTCGAGGCTAACTTGCGTGTCGCCTGGTGGCGCGTTGCGCATTGCGAGTTCGGCTTGCATGCGTAAGCCGGCCAGAGGAGTTTTTAACTGGTGGGCGGCGTCTGCTACGAAGCGGCGTTGAGCCAGCATCGTTGAATCAAGACGGGTTAGGAGATCGTTCATCGCGATAATGAGTGGGCCGATTTCACTTGGCGCCACGCGCACATCGATAGGAGAGAGGTCGTCGGGCCTGCGCGCGCGAAGACGTTGCTGCAGCGCGTTGAGTGGGGCAATCCCACGAGACAGCCCAAACCAAACGAGCAGCACTGCAATGGGGAGCACCACAAATTGCGGAATGATTACGCCCTTGATGATGTTGTTCGCCAACTCGGTTCTGCGGTCCATGGACTCGGCAGCGACCAGCAGGATCGGAGCGGTGCTTCGGGTGCTGAGATCAGTCCAAAGGTACGCGAGACGAATCTCGAAATCATGCAGAGTCTGTGTGTCGTAGTAGACAGTATTTGCCTTTGTCGATGCCGTGAGCTCTGGGGTCGGTAAGTCACCATCTCCGCCAATCAAATGGCCTTCAGGACTCATCGCTTTCCAAAAAATGCCGTCTTTTTCTCTCGTGCGCAGGGCTAGCCGGGCAGAGGTGGACATCCGTAGCGAGACAATCCCTTGATCTGTTTCAATTTGCTGCTCGAGTACCTGAAGGGCGTTTGCCAGTGTGTGGTCGTAAGGCACATTAGCGAGGTTTTGTGCCACAACATAGGTGATGGCAATGCTCATTGGCCAAAGCAAAAACAAAGGTGCGAGCATCCAGTCTAGGATTTCACTCAAAAGTGATCGACGGGCGGGGGCAATACTAGATGCGTCTGAACTGGCTCGAAGCACCTCTAGTGCTTCGGGGTTTCCGCTAAGGTGTTGAGCTGTCACGAAGCTGCCGTTTCACGCTCAAGGCAGTAGCCGAGACCTCGCACCGTGGCGATCTTGACGC
>CAIYWO010000023.1 GCA_903929925.1 uncultured beta proteobacterium
ATCACACGACATGGACCGACATGCTAGATGCAGCAAAGAAACTGGGACTCGATCCCGTACACATGCAACAGCTTGCTGGTCTTTAAGATTGGTAGGCAGATACAAATAAAAGCAATCTAAGGAGACAGAGATGGCTGTTCAAAAAATGACAGGGCGTCAAGCTTTTATCAAGCTGCTGCTTGATGAGGGCGTCACGCACATGTTTGGTAATCCCGGCACCACTGAGCTGGCGATTATGGAAGCGGTGCCCCAGTTCCCTGAACTGACCTATGTGCTGGGCTTACAAGAGTCGATCGTTGTTGGCATGGCTGACGGTTTCGCCCGTGCAACCAACAAACTGGTCGCTTGTAATTTGCACTGTGCCCCGGGCCTCGGGCACGCAATGGGTGCTATTTATAGCGCCAAGTTTTCTGGCTCGCCTTTGTTGATTACTGCAGGCCAGTACGAGGTGGGCTACGGCCTGCAAGAGCCGCTGCTGTATGAGCCCTTGGTGCCGATGGCAGCGCCGCTCGTGAAATGGGCGTTTGAGGTTACACGATTAGAAGACCTGCCACGCATTATTCGTCGTGCGGCAAAAATTGCGCGAACTCCACCCATGGGTCCGGTGTTTATTAGCTTGCCGGGTTCTGTGCTCGACGAGGAAGCTGAGATTGAGTTTGGTTTCCCCACCGTCGTGGATGCGGCTGTGCGCCCGAGTGATGCTGCGTTAAATCAGATTGCACAAACATTGCTGGCAGCTAAAAAGCCTGTCATTGTGGCTGGACGAGAAATCGCAAACGCCGATGTATTTGCACAGGCCTGTGAGCTTGCCGAATTGCTGGGCGCTGCAGTCTATCAAGAGTCCGTGCCGTACAACTCTCGCTACCCCTCATCGCACCCAACTTGTATGGGTGACTTGACACGCAATCAAAAGAAAGTGCGTCAGACGCTCGAGCAATATGACCACCTCTTGTGTTTGGGGGCAGATCTGCTGCGTATGTCGCCGATGAGTACCGTCGAGCCTTTGCCGCCAGAGCTACCGGTCACTCATATCACCGAACGTGATTGGGAGCTTGGTAAGAACTATTCGACAGCGACCGCTGTCCGCGCAGATGTTAAAGAGACCTTGTTAGCTCTGCTGCCCCTTTTGCGCGCTGCGCGTACGGCAGAGCAGGCACAACAAGCACAGGCACGCTTAAAGGATTTAGCAACCCGCAACTGGTCTGCGGCACGTGCAAAGACGCGTCAAGATGTTGCAGCGAGTGCGAATGCCAAACCAATCGATCAACGCTACCTCGTCAGCCAGTTAGTGGATGTGTTGCCTAAAGACGTCATCGTCGTGGATGAAACACTCACGGCTGCACCGGCGATTTCTGCGATGCTACCGATGGATGATCCACACGCTTACTACGGCTTAGCAAGTGGTGGCTTGGGTTTTGGTATGGCTGGCGCCGTGGGCGTGAGTCTGGCGCATCCAAAGCGACAAGTGGTTGCGACGATCGGTGATGGAAGCGCCATGTACAGCATCCAGTCCTTGTGGACAGCCGCACATTTAAAGTTACCGATCACCTATGTGATTATCAATAACCGTAGCTACCGCATCATTAAAGAGCGTTTGCTAGCTATGCGTGGCACAGATCAGTTCGTTGCGATGGATATGGATAACCCTGCGATTGATTTCGCCGGTGTCGCCAAGAGTATGGGGATGCCGTCCCGTTTGGTGACAGATCCAAGTCAGATCGCGACTGTGCTGAAAGAAGCCCTAGCTAGCGGCGGTCCGAACTTGGTTGAAGTGATTGTTGCGCGCGGTTTTGGTGAAGCCGCTTAAGTCCTAAGCTAGCGCATCAGGGTGCCGCCATTGACGTCCATGATGGCACCCGATACAAAGCTCGCTGCGGGCGAACAGAGGTATGTCAGCATGCCTGCGATTTCTTCCGGTTCGCCAAGACGCTTCATCGGATAAATGTTCGGCTCATAGCCGCCAGTTTCTGTCATCCCAGTCGCAATTGGTCCAGGGGCCACTCCGTTAACGTTGACGTGATGCGGTGCTGCGCGCTGAGCAAACCAGCGTACAAGCGCGTGCACTCCCCCTTTCGAGGCGGAATAATGTGGACCTGCACGTAAGCCGCCCATCCAGCCAGCGATAGAGCCACACAAGGCGATACGGCCATGCTTGCGCTCCATCATGCCAGGCAAGATCGCACGCACCAAGTTGATTGGACCAAGCACATTGACCTTCATGACCCGAATGAAATCAACTTCGTTCCAGTCCGGGTCCATCCAATCATCATCAAACGGGCATATGCCCGCGGTGTCCGCTAACGCGGTGAGCGGTCCGTGCCGTTGGATCATCGCTTCGACTGCAGCACGATCTGTCACATCGCAGGACTCTACAGCCGTCACGCCTTTCAGTTCGTGCGCCAGAGCCTCTAGCTTTTCACGCTGCCCGAAGTCACTCAATACCAGCGTGGCGCCAAGTTGATTGCAAAGGCGTGCCGTGGCTGACCCAATACCGCCGGCAGCGCCAGTAATCAGCATTCGCGAGCCTGTTAGGTCAAAAGCTTGCGCGGCAGTGTGATGAGAGATGTGCATCTTAGGAAAACAGAAAGGGTTAGACCGACAGATACCGCTGTTTAATTTCTGCGTTGGCGTTCAACTCTGCGATTGTTCCGCAGAACACATCTTTGCCTTTATCGATGACGACAGCTCGATCAGCGAGGCCCAAACAGAAGTGTAGATTTTGCTCGGCGAGCACAATCGTTTTTCCCATTTTGCGTAAAGATTGAATCAGATCACCAATCTTTTGAACCATGATTGGTGCCAAGCCTTCGCTCGGTTCATCCAGAAGCAGCACGTCGGGGTTGCCCATGAGGGAACGACCAACCGTCAGCATTTGTTGTTCGCCGCCCGACAGTTGTCCGCCCAAGCGCTCACGCAGAGGCCTAAGAAGCGGCAACATGTCATAGACGCGTTCAACACTCCAGTCGTCTTCGCCGTTGGCACCTTTCTTAACAGCGATCGTGAGATTGTCTTCGACAGTCAGATCAGGAAAAATCTGTCGATCTTCGGGTACGTAACCAATGCCCGCGCGCGCGATCAGGTGAGCGGCTTTGCTTGTGATGGCTTGGCCGTGCAAGGTAACCGTGCCTTTACGCGCAGGGATGACGCCCGCAACCGACTTCATTGTCGTGCTCTTGCCAGCGCCGTTGCGCCCAAGCAAGGCCAAGGTTTCACCTTGCTGGACATCGAACGACAAACCAAACAGTGCCTGGCTGGTCCCGTAAAAAACGTCGATGCCGTCAACTTTCAATACTTGCTTACTCATGCGTGCGCCTCCGTTGGCGTGCCAAGATAGGCTTCAATCACGGCAGGGTTATTGCGGATTTGGTCTGCATTGCCTTCGGCGAGAACTTTTCCATACGACAGCACGTGAATATGTTGGGAAATACGAAAAACGATTTCCATGTCATGCTCGATGAGCACAACAGTCAGGCCGCCTTTCTTCCAGAGCGCGTAGACGGTTTCAATCATTTGCTCGCGCTCTTCTGGACCCATGCCTGCGACAGGCTCGTCGAGCAATAAAACTTTTGGCTTAAGCACGAGTGCCAAGGCCATATCGAGCAGCTTTTGGTCACCGTGGGACAGGTTGCCGCTTATGACATCAGCTTTGGTGTGCAAGCCAAGTTGTTCCATGACCTCGTAAGCACGGTCGCGCGTTTGCGCCAAGGGAAAGCGACCGTGCATTTGCGAGGACTTCCCGAGAGGCGACATTAAGGCGCCACGCAAGGATTCCTCTACCGTTAAGGTCTTAAATAGTTTGGCGACCTGAAATGCACGACCAATTCCCTTGTGCACAATCTCGCTGCTAGGAAGACCTACGATGTCCTCGCCATCGAGCAAAATGCGACCTGAGTCGGGTCGCAAAGCACCAGAGATCAAATTAAAGAAGGTTGTTTTGCCGGCGCCATTAGGACCAATCACGGCACTAAGCGATTCAGTTTTGAAATGAATCGAGACATCTGATGTCGCGACCACACCACCGAATGACTTGTTAAGGTGTTCGATCTTGAGCATTACTTGCTGCCCTCTTTTTGTGCGCCACGGGCGGGTGGTACGCCGCCGTAGGTTTGCCAAGTGGATCCTGCCAGCCAGCCCGCATCGACAGGCAAGTTGATGCCTGTGATGGCTTTTGCAGCGGGCGATAGAAGAAAGCCAACGGAGTCTGCAATCTCGTCGGGTGTGACGAAGCGGCCCATTGCGGCTTGTGACGTGAGGTCTTCGGGGTTGCGATCTTTGCGATCAATCGCAGCCTGCAGGGCCTCGGTCAGAACATACCCTGGTGAAATGGCGTTAATGCGTACGCCCGAGCGTCCCCATTCTGCTGCCAAGCAGGCCGTCATGGAGGCGACCGCAGCCTTGGCAGGGCCATAGGCGTGCAAAGGAGATGAGCGCAGGGAGGTGATTGAGGCGATATTGACGATCGCTCCTCCGCCAAGTTCCACCATGCGGGAGCCATAAATCGCACAGGCAAGGTAGGTGCCGCGCAGATCAATATCCACCACGCGATCCCACTCCGTCATGGTCAGACGATCGGGTGGCAGACGATGCTGCAAAATCCCTGCGCAATTGACGAGCGCTGTTACAGGACCATGCTTATCTTCAATCATCTTTGCGACTTGATGCATGCCGTCGTCATCTGTCACGTTACAGGCATAGGCGTGTACGCCCATCGCTTTCATCTTTTCTTCGGACCAGGTGCCAGGTAAATCAAGCGAGACCACATGGTCGCCACGTTTAGCCAGATGACGCACGCATGCAGCACCGATTCCGCTTGAACCACCCGTTACAACGGTAATAGATTGCTTGCTCATGAACGTGCTCCTTTGCGACTAAGTGACTGATAAATTTGTACGATGAAATCGGTCATGCCTCGCTTGAGGCCCAAGGCAAAAAACAGCACGATGATGCCTAAAGCCAAACCGTGGTATTCCGTTGTACGCGTGATGATGTCGTTAAAGACCATTAAGAGTCCTGCCCCGACAACCGGGCCAATAAACGCATGCAGTCCGCCCATCATGATCATGAAGACGGCTTCACCCGACATTGTCCAGTAGCTGAACTCTGGATAGGCGCCCGATACGAACAACGCCATGATCACGCCGCCGATACTTGCGAAGCAACTTGCCAAAATAAAGGCGTAGAGCCGAACGCGCCAGACGTTGATGCCCAGGAACTGCGCACGATCTGCGTTGTCGCGTACCATCCGCAAGGTATAGCCGAACGGTGACTGCAAGATGTAACGCATGAGGAAGAGACAAAACACCCCAAGTACACAGGAAAACCAATACAAGGTCTGTACGTCGGCTAGGTTCAGACTGCCCCAGACGCGTGGTATCCCCCCCATCAGACCCTGATCACCACCCGTGAGCGATGTCCAAGTAATGATGATGCTGTGGATCAACATTTGAAAGGCTAAGGTTAGGAATGAAAAATAGATTTCCTTTAGCCTGACGCAGATCGAGCCAATGACGAAGCCCAAGAGGGCGCAAAACAGCACAGCACCCAGAATGGCAACCGGAATGGAAGCCCCGCCCTTTTGCATGAGTAGACCGAATGCGTAGGCACCACCACCAAAAAACATGGCATGTCCGAACGACACCATACCGCCATAGCCCACCAAGATATTGAGCGATGTGGCAAAGAGCCCAAAGGCCGCTAAGCGGATGACAAAATCCAAGGCCACTCGCCCTGGTGAGAAAAACGGAATCGCCACTAAGATAGCGAGTCCCGCTAAGGCAATCAGCAGGTCCTTATTGAAGCTTGAATGCGAGTTCATCAGCGTTGCTCCTTGCCCAGAAGGCCGCTCGGCTTGAGTACGAGAATCAAGGCCATCGCGATAAACATGATCCCTTCAACAAACAGAGGGAAGCCGATCGACCCAAAAGAGCGTACGAGGCCGATTAGTAGTGCACCCACTAACGCGCCGCTCACCGAGCCCATGCCACCGATCACCGTGACGATGAAGGACTCAATCAGAATGGAGAAACCCATCCCCGCAGACATGGAGCGTACGGGTGCTGCAAGCGCTCCGGCAAGACCCGCTAAGGCACCGCCAAACACGAAAACACCTGCGTAAATCCACGTGGTATTCAGACCAAGTACGGAGGTCATTGTGGGGTTGTGGGCCGCCGCGCGCACGATCTTTCCCATGCGCGTGCGTGTCAGCACATACCAGAGGATTGCACCAATGAGAGCGGCAGCGCCCATCATGAAGACATAGAAGACTGGAACAATCCCGCCACCGATAAAGAGAGGAGGCGTTTGGAAGGCCGCGGGCATACCCATGGATTGAAACTCGTGACCCCAAATAATCTTGACCGCATCATCCAGAATCAAAATGAAGGCATAGCAGACGAGTAGTTGCAGCAGAACATCTGCGTTGTAGACGCGCCGCATGAAGAAGCGTTCGAAGATCAGACTAAAGAGCCCCACTCCTATGCCGGCAATTAGCGCCGCAAGCAGATAGCTGTCTGTCAGGCGATATGCAGACAGCGCGATGTAGGCACCCAGCATGTAAAACGAGCCATGGGCAAAGTTGATAACACGCAGTACGCCGAAGATCAGCGTCAGACCTGCGGCAACCAGAAATAGTAGCGCTCCCACGATGAGTCCCGTGCTGGTCTGGGTGACGATACAGGAGATGGACGAGAGGCATTCGAATAGTGCGGTGGGATCCAAAGATGTCTCCGAGTAAAACTAACGTGTGATACGGCGAGAGAGAGCGTTAAGAAGCTCTTCGCTTGATACGAAAGGGGTCTCTGCCAATCACGATGGCAGAGACCCGATCGACTTCAGCGTGAAGCGCAGCGGAGCTTAAGCCCAGCCTTTGCGCTTTTTCCACTCGGCTTCGAGCTCATAAATTTGAGCCCAGCTACCGTTGACCTGGTTGGTCATGTATGGCTCTTTGTTGGTGAGAGAGCCGTAGCCAATTGCGTAGTTCACCAGCGTGTGGTCGTCAGCTCGCATGGTGAGCGTGCCGTCTGCGCCGAAAGGCGAGTCAATTTTTAAGCCACGCATCGCTTCAGCAACTTTCTTGCTGTCGGAACTATTGACCTTTTTCATTGCGGTCATGATGAGGTTAATACCGGCAGAGTTTTCCCAAGACCAGTTCAGTGCGAGTTCTTTGAACTTTGCTTGATAGGCATCGGCCCACGCGTTGTTCGCAGGAGTGTTTGGAAAGCTACGCAGGTAGCGG
>CAIYWO010000024.1 GCA_903929925.1 uncultured beta proteobacterium
GGCTAGACTCTTTGCGATTGACTTACCAATAGCACCCAGACCCGCGATCGCGACACGCAAAGGCTTCGAGGCTTGTGTTTGAGACATAGATTTACAACCTAAAGAAAAAATGAAATTAGAAATTTTTACGCAAACAACTTAGTCAATCTTCATATTCGATGACTTCACGATCTGCGCATACTTTGCAACCTCCGCACGAAGATGAGCCCCAAACGCGGCTGGCGTGCCACCGATAATCTCAATGCCGCGTTCAGCGAAATTCTTTTTGACTGTAGGATCCTGCAACGCTTTATTCAGTGCAGTATTCATTGTCGAAATTGCTAGCGGCGAGGTTGCGACGGGTGCAATGATCCCATACCAGGAGTCCGTTTCAAACTTTGGTAGTCCCTGCTCTGCAATGGTGGGGATCTCAGGTGCGAGCGGCGCACGCGTCAGATAGGTTGTACCAAGTGCAACCAGCTTGCCGCTACGGATATGCGAGATGAAGTCTGGCAAGTTACCAAACATGAGGTCGATATTACCCGCCAACAGATCGGTCAGAGCGGGACCTTGCGCCTTGTAAGGCACGTGCACCATATCAATACCCGCCATCGTCTTGAGCATCTCACCTGCAAAATGAGGGGTAGTTCCATTACCGAAGGAACCGTAGGACAGCTTTCCTGGGTTCTTCTTGGCGTAGGCAATCAGCTCTTGAAGGTTGTTGATACCCAAGCCCGGTTTAATCGCAAGAACGTTAGCTGTCTTTGCCAACAAAATCACAGGAGCCAAATCCTCGAGTGTCTTGTATGGCAAGGCCTTCACGAGAGTTTGGTTTACCGTAAAGCTGTTTGCAACGCCGCCAAACGTGTGTTGATCCGTTGCCTTGGCAACCGCATCCACACCAATGACTGTACCAGCGCCAGGCTTGTTCTCGACAATCACTGGGTTCGCGAGATCACGTCCCACCTCTACGCTTAACAGACGCACCACAGCGTCAAGCGTGCTCGCGCCGCCCGGAAACGGCACAATCATACGGATAGGCTGCGTCGGCCAGGTTTTTGCTGGTGTAGTCTGCGCCTGCACGACACCACAGGTTGCAGCAAATAGCGATAATACGGTTACCAAAAAACGATTCTTCATCAGATAAGTTCCTTTTAAAAGCTGAAATCCCTATTTTTTGCCAGTAACAAAAGCCATCAAGGCACCTGCATGAGGCGCGCGGTCAAGAGACCAAACCGCTTCAATCAATGGCGCCACCTGAACGCCAGAACCACCATACGCACAGAGCGCGTGTAATTTATCTTCAATTTGCTTGTCGGTTAGAGGCTTGCCTGTGGATCCCATCGGAACATCCACGGTACGGCTCAAGGCGAACCCATCAGACCAGTGCACTTTAACAGTCGCAGCCTCGACACCGTAGCCGCTGTCCTCAATAAAGCACACCTTCTGACCAAGTGCTCGCAAAGCAGAGTCAGCAACCGCCTCATCGCTGAACTCAGCCAAGCCAGCGCGTCCACGGACTAGCGAAACCGGCACGGCATGCTGCGCACTGACCTGCGACTCTCTGCCCGTTTGAATTCCGGGACGATCGGTACGCTGCTTCAACAACGGACGACCGACCAATTCTATACGCGTGATGTCTGACACACCACGCGCGATAAATTGTGTATCGCGCGTCAAATCCAAGCAGGCATCAATCACCGGGTTGAGCACCACACCGCACGGGTAAGGTTTGTATGTGTTCTGCAACAACTCCCAGCGCGTGCCTAAATCCGACACAACGGTATCAAAGTCTGGCGCGTCACACGTCACATGCATAAAGCCGCGCACACCCTCGACAGGCGCCTTAGGGCCATCAAAATTCTGTTCGGCAAGCAGCGCAGCGATCATCCCGTTGCGGGCGGCGTTGCCCATGCTGACGCTTTTAGACATCGTCCCGAGCGACTCTACCAAGCCGCCCGCCTGAACCGAGGCATTACCTAAAGCCCACAAGCATTGTTGTGCATTGATCCCAAGTAATCGGGCTGATGCGACTGCCGCGCCGAAGACTCCACAGGTAGAGGTAATGTGCCAGCCACGCGCATAATGTCCAGGCGACACGCCATTGCCGATTCGACACTCAACCTCAGCACCCAAAATAAAACTCATCAAGGCTTGTACGCCAGTCACATTGCGCGTTTGCGCCCAGGCGAAGACAGGAGATGCAACAGGAGCAGTCGGATGAATAATCGTAGGAATATGCGTGTCGTCAAAATCAAAAACGTTTGCCGCCATCGTATTGATCGCTGCGGCAGTCAGGATATCCATCCGCTCGGTGCGACCAATAAGCGATGCCTGCGTCGAATTAGAAAAAGCGCCGTATACACCGACGGCTTTTTCAATCGTGGGATCGTAACTGGCTGAGAGCGCTGTCGCGAAGTAATTCAAGATTGAACGTTTCGCCTCGTGCCGTACATGCTCAGGCACATCCTCCCACTGAAACTCAGCAGCAAATCGTGCCAACTGGCGCGAGACGTCTGGGGTAGGCTTTGATGCAGAACTCATAGGTATTCTTCTCTTCTTTATGTTTTAACCACTGCTGAAATAACGAGCTGACGACCATACACAATCTGGTCAGACAGCGCCTGCGACCAAAGCGTACGTAAGCTGACTGAATCGGCTTTACGCAGCTGGCGACGGGCATAATTCTTAAGCAACCAACCTAATCCGTGTTCCCACACTCTGCGGGGTTTGGGCTCATCCACTTCGTGCACGGATATGTCTTCAAACCCATTTAACCCGAGTAGCAGCCAGAGCTGAAACAAGCCAAGACTCAGCCAAGGCATATGAGGCTCTGGCGTGCTATTTTGAGCAAACCAAGAATAAGACCTTGGGTAACCTTGAATCAAGTGATTCAGGCGCGCACCAACGTAGTTAGGATTCGGCACAGACAAGACAAAGCGTCCGCGAGGGTTCAAATGACGGCGTACGCTCTGAACAAACACACCCGGATTTTGTAGGTAGCCCATTGCTTCGCAGCAGACAATCGCGTCATAACTCCCGAGGGTCTCGGGCACACCTGCGTTGAAATCTGCATGAACAAAATGGCTATA
>CAIYWO010000025.1 GCA_903929925.1 uncultured beta proteobacterium
CTTTCTGGCCAAGGCCCACAGAGCATGGTCCAGACCAGAAAACCAACTTAACAGCAACAGAGAGTTGGGATGTTGTAGCCAAGGATATTCGAGACCTCGCGACCCAGATGGGTGTCTAGGCCATACCAAAACGCATGGTCACTCGCGCCAGACCTCTTGCTCAATCGTGAGCTGGCCGCGCTCACTCGAGACAAATAGTTCAGCATCCTGAATATTCACATGCAGCGTCATGCTGCGTTGTGCCCATGTTGCGAGCTCTTTTGTTTGCTCGGAAGGCAGGCACACAACGCGAAGATTGCGTGTGCGCTCGAGTTTGTTACGCACAGAATCCCACCAGAGCTTACTGTTATGGCCAGCGTAGCAATAAATCACTACCTGTTTGGCACGACCACACGCTTTCAAAATGCGCCGCTCTTCGGGCTGCCCCACCTCGATCCACAAGTCGATTGCGCCAGTTAAGTCCTTGAGCCATACATCTGGCTCGTCGGTCTCGCTCAAGCCCTTGGTAAATGCCAGATCTTCCTGTGCGTGAAGGGCAAAAGCCAGCAGCCGCACCATCATTCTTTCATCAGTTTCCGAGGGGTGTCTGGCTAGGGTCAAGGCATGACTCCCATAGTAATGACGGTCAGAATCCGCCACATTAAGTTCAGCCTTGTAAATCGTTGCACGCAGAGCCATAGGAATTCTTAGATTGTGGACGCGCCGGGGTGCCGGCAAAGAGAGATCTGGATTATCCTTGATTCCCGACTATAGAGTGAATTTTCATGACAAATCCGCATATTGCAGCAGTCTCGCAAGCATTGCTTGCAGCTCGGGAGAATAAGACCCCTATCGACCCGACGCCCCTGCTCAACGAGCTACAAAACGCGCAAGATGCACAAGCGGTGCAAGAACAAGTACTACATGCGCTTGCACCAAACCAACACACACCGGCCCGCTACTGGAAGTCAGGCGGGCCATCCAGGCAAAACGATATTGCCAATACGGCGCTACTAGAGAGTGGTATTTGGTCGAGCCCAGCAGTTGCGGGCGACCACGCCTTCAATATTCGTCTGATCGAGATAGAAATAGCCTTCAAAACCAACCGTAGTGTCACACCCCAAGAAGCTGCAACGATGACACAGGAGGAAGGCCATCGGTTGATTGATGCACTCACCGTATCCATTGAAGTCGTCGACTCCCGCTGGGAACAGAATGACAAAGCTTCCCCGTTACTAAAATTGGCAGATATGCAGTCGCACGGCGCGTTAGTCTTAGGCGACTGGCTGCCCTACAGTGAACGCGAAATTTATCGCGATTGGTCTAAGCAACGCTGCACAGTTAAGATCGGGACCCATGCGCCGCTCGAGTTTGTTGGAACCCATTCTTTACAAGACCCACGCTGGGTGATTCCTTTCTGGGTGCGGCACGCAACGGCAGGAAATCAGACACTGCCAGCCGGATCAGTTGTCACGACTGGTAGTTGGTGCGGGATGCCTGCAGCGCAAAACGGAGATCTTGTCATTGCACAGTTTGATGGCATCGGCGGAGCCAGCGTTCAACTCTAATCAGATACAGTCTTAATTAAATAAACAATCCAAAAATTATTCGCAGGAGATCAACAATGAAGTTCGACGAAATCATTTATGAAGAAGATGGCCCCATCGGAACCATCACCTTAAATCGCCCCCAAGACGGCAATATGTTCACCGAAAAGATGTGTCATGAAATTCGTGACTGCATCAATGAAATTAGAAGAGAAACGCGTACCCGCGTCATCGTCCTGACGGGCGCAGGCGATCGTTTCTTTTGCTTAGGCGGTCGCAAAGACGGCATGGAAGATACACAGCTCTATGCTGGCGTACTGCCGACACTCGAAATGTATGAAAGCATTGATCGATTACAAAAACCAGTGATCGCGTCTGTGAACGGCTACGCAGTGGGTGGCGGTAACGTGTTGCAAATGGTGTGTGACGTAACAATCGCTGCTGACAATGCAATGTTCCGTCAAGTCGGCCCCATGGTTGGCAGCTTTGATGCAGGGTATGGCACTTGGTACCTCGAAGACTTGATTGGCAAAAAACGAGCCAAAGAGATGTGGTACTCGAACCCCAAGATCTCGCCGCAACAAGCCGTCGACATGGGCTTGATCAACCGAGTCGTACCCGCTGCCGAATTGCGCGCGGAAACACGCAAATGGGCACTGGAAATCGCTGACCGTGGTGCTTTCGCACTCGCATCAATCAAGGCGGCATTCAATGCGCGGCACGGCGGTGTCGGTGGCCTGTCACGCATGGCGCACGATTTACTTTTGCGCGGATACCTCGACACAGAAGAGCATGACGAGATGGCAGCCTCTTTTGCTGAGCGTCGCAAACCTGATGCATCGAAGTTTGGTCAATAACGGCTCATGAGCAATTAAGGGAATCATCCGATCATGATGCTGACTTTGCATGATCCACAGAAAACCCGCGAGCACTATGCCAGCGGAGCGTGGCAACACGACACAATGTATGGCCTACTGGCCAAGCACACCGCGCAAAGGCCAAGTGCAATAGCCTTGCGAGACAACTTCACGACACTCACATGGACTGACGTATTTAACGCTGTCGAAACCCTGGCCGCGACGCTACACAACGCCGGACTCAAGGCGGGAGACCGTGTCGCGATTTGGTTGCCCAGCCGAGTCGAAAGTGTCATGATTTTATTGGCGTGTTCACGTAACGGCTATGTGTGCTGTCCGTCGCTGCACCAAAGCTACACCGCTGACGAGATCGTCACACTACTCAAGCGGGTTGACTGCAAAGCGTTTTTTACGACACCGGGCTATGGCTCAGATGCCGCCAAACATCCGATTTTCGAGAAGTTAGCGGACGTCAGGTCCTTGTGTGCGACCTTCGTGTCTGGCGCGAGCTTCAACCAGCCTGCCGCAGCAAGTGCTGGAACATTACCTTACCCAAAGCATGCAGCCAATCTCAGCGCAC
>CAIYWO010000026.1 GCA_903929925.1 uncultured beta proteobacterium
GAGCCCTCGAACCCATCTACATCGGTTGAGTCCTCATCGGGGTTCTTAAACCAAACTCGGCTGCCAGGAACATAATGATGTTTTGGAAATGGATTCTCGCGAGACCCACGTTCAGTTAAAAACGCATTAATGAAGGCTTGACCTCGAAGTGGTTCTTCACCCCAGCGTCGCTCGATCGCTTCTAGAAGTTGTGGGTTGGTCGTCTCGAGCTCTTGAGCCAAGCCCGCGAGCATGAGGTACTCAGATGCTTGTCGGCAAGCGAAGCCATAATTCTGTCCTGAGGTGTCGGGGCAAAGTGCGAGCTCTAGCGCCTGGCTAAGGGGCTGGCCAGCGATCAAGGCAAAGCCGTCCCCATCAAGTTGTCGCCAATGCGTGACGGGCCGCGTATCCTCGTCGATGCTGAACCATAACTCGGTGCGCCGTGCAACGAGTGCAATGTTTCTGCGGACGCGCAGGGCAGCAAAAAATTCATCAACGCTTGGAAAGCTCGAGGCCACCGGACTGAGCGCCTTCGAAAATACGATTTCTCTGAGAAGTTCTTCGTCTGAGCTTGTTGTAGAAAACCCGAAGCTGTTGGCAAGGCTGCGAACGTCAGCGTTAGGTGCGCTCTCTCTGAGTAATGCACTCGCGCGCATTTGCGCGACCCAGAGACCCTGATGCGGAGCCGTTGTCAGATCAAGATACTGTCTGATTTGTAGCTCGGAGCACCATCTCTTTAGATCGCGAGTAATGATTTCTAACTGCGACTTGTCTTGAGCGACGATACAAATGCCGCCTAATGTTTCAAACTCAATGGGGTCGAACATCACCGGTCTCGGTTCCAAGGATTCCAAGACTTTGTTTTACGTCAATCTTTGTGATGCATCAAGTGCTCGATCTCCCTAATCTCTACGGGTACACCCCTAGTCATCAGCTCGCAACCCGTGGGCGTGACGATTGCATCGTCTTCAATTCGAATACCAATATTCCAGAAGATCTCAGGTACATCTGGCGATGGGGTGATATAGAGCCCGGGTTCGATGGTCAGGACCATACCTGGCATTAAGTTGCGCCAAGAGCGTTCGCCTGCACCTGCTGGAGGGGTACGATAATCGCCTACATCGTGCACATCCAACCCTAGCCAGTGTCCAGTGCGGTGCATGTAGAAGCGCCTGAAAGCGTCGGTTTCAATATTTTTATCAAGAGAGCCTGTTAGAAGCTTTTCGTCAAGCAGACCCTGCGTCAAGACACGCACCGCTGCCTCATGGGCGGCGTTCCAGTGGTGAGAGGGTGATACGCAAGCCGTTGCTGCACGCTGTGCTGCGAGCACGATTTCATACAGCGCGCGTTGTGCGGCTGAAAATCGCCCGTTTGCAGGAAATGTACGCGTGATGTCTGAGGCATAGCCGTCGAGTTCGCAACCCGCATCGATCAGGACGAGATCCCCGTCGCGCATCACAGTGTTTCCCGCGCGGTGATGCAGGGTGCAGGCATTCACACCGGCTGCGACGATGCTGTCGTAAGCGACAGACTGCGCACCGTGTTTGCGAAATACGTATAACAGCTCAGCCTCGAGTTCGAATTCGTGCAGACCTGCTTGTGCAGTTCGCATGGCACGTGTGTGCCCAAGCGCTGAGATCGTTGCTGCGCGTCGCATCGTATCCTGCTCGCCGGCATCCTTAATTAAGCGCATTTCGCTCAGTGGCTCGCCTATATCAACCCATTGTGTTGGCGTGGCGCGTGCACCTCGCAGGGTAGTCTGAGTTTTTTCGAGCCAGGCATGTAGTTGCGTCAGATACTGGGGCGTACGACTGCGAGCGGTATTCGTGAACAGGATTTTTAAGCCCGCCATGCGCGCAGGGATTTGTGTGTCGAGCTCACTCGTTGGGAAGGCTTGATCAAATCCGAACTGTTCTGCTGCTGCAGCGGGGCCCCAGCGTTTGCCGGTCCAGGTTTCCATGAGAGGATCTTTGGGCTCGCAAAATAAAATACTTTGATCTGTCTCGCCGGCAATCAGCACCAGCCACGCGTTCGCTTCGGTAAAACCAGTCAGATAAAAAAAATCACTGTCGTAGCGGAACGAATAGTGGTTATCCCGGTTTCGCGAAATTTCTGGCCCTGTTGGCAAGATGGCAATTCCCCCTCCCAGGCTGCGCATCCAGCTCAGAATGTGTTGGCGGCGACGGGCGAAAGGGGTTGATGCGGTGGGCGCGTTAGTCATGAGGGTTTGGCTCGTAGCGAAGGGGACTTTAATTCGAAGTCGTTTCAACATACTACAATTCACTGGGTAGATTGTGTGCTGATCTCCGATCATTTGAAAGGTTGTGTGATGGATTGGCTGAGCTGGCTTAAGCCTTGGGAATTATCCCCTGTACTGGTTTTGTGCTTTGTGCTGAGCGCCTGGCTGTTCGTGCGCGGCGTGCGTGTGCGCCGCGTATCGCGCGCGCGACAGGTATTTTTCTGGACCGGTTGGGCGATGCTGTACTTCTCGATGCACACCATGCTCGACTATTACGCTGAACGCATGTTCTTTATGCATCGGATCCAACACCTTGTGCTGCACCACCTTGGACCACTTGTTGTGATGGCGGCC
>CAIYWO010000027.1 GCA_903929925.1 uncultured beta proteobacterium
GGAGGTAAGCGGGATCGAACCGCTGACCTCTTGCATGCCATGCAAGCGCTCTCCCAGCTGAGCTATACCCCCAAAAATTTCAGCACAGACCACTAAAGAACCGAACTGATAGCGCTTTGGAGGAACTGACTTCGATTTTGGCACTCGGCATACAGCCCGCAGTGTGTCGATAGCGAAGAAACGGGATTATGCACAAATTTTGGTCCTAGCGCAAGTCGGGACCCGCTCGCAAAGCCTTGATCAGTCGCCGATTTCAGCTCTGAAAGGTGATTTTAGGGCACCCACGTACTGGCTGACGCCCGCCCGCTCTTGCTCTAGAAACTTTTCGACCGCATCGGCGAATCCTGGATGGGCAAGCCAGTGGGCCGATAAGGTCTGCACCGGCTCGAACCCACGAGCGAGTTTGTGCTCGCCTTGGGCGCCCCCTTCGATGATCGCAATGTCATGCGAGATCGCCCATTCCAGAGGTGTGTAATAGGCGAGCTCAAAGTGTAGGCAGTCAACGTGTTCGAGTGCGCCCCAATAGCGTCCGTACAGTTTGCGTTGCCCGTTCACCGTATCTAACCATAGGAGTGACGCAGCAATGGGTTGGTTGCCTCGGTGGGCAAAGGCCAGCACGCAATGATCGGAGAGTGTTTGCCCAATGTGTGTAAAGAAAGCAGGCGTTAGGTAAGGCGGATTACCGCGTAGTGCGTAGGTGTTGGCGTAGCAGCGATAAAAGAACTCCCAATCGGAGGGTTGGATATCTGCACCCGTCAGTACGCGTGTCGTGATCCCTGCTTCTTTCACCTTGCGACGTTCAGCACGAATCTTTTTACGCTTGCTCTGTGTCAGGCTTGTGAGGAACTCGTCAAAGTTGTCCCAGCCCTTATTCGACCAGTGAAACTGGGTATGGGTCCTAGGCATGCACCCTGCTGCACAAAGCGCCTCTTGATCTTCTGGTGAGGTGTAGAGCACATGCAAAGACGAGAGTTTGCTTTCTTGCGCCCATTGCACCAAAGCACGGGCGGCGAGTGTGCGGTGTGAAGGTGCGCAGAGCAGCCGGGCGCCTGGTACGGGCGTGAACGGAATCGCGCAGAGCCATTTGGGGTAGTAACGCAGGCCGTTGCGTTCGTAGGCGTCTGCCCAGGCCCAGTCAAAAACAAACTCCCCGTAGGAGTGACTTTTGGCATAGAGCGGCATGGCGGCGATGAGTGTGCCGGCATCATCACGGAGGATGAGGTGCTTCGGTTGCCAGCCCGTTTTCATTGACACGCTAGCGGATTCTTCGAAGGCGCTTAAAAACGCATGGCTGTTTAATACAGAGCCACCAGTTTCTTGCACCAAGGCATTCCAGAGGTTAGCGCTGATATCGCTTATTTGGTCCAGTATCTCGATGTGCACTGCGTTCATGTGTTTCGATGTGTGTGGTGGCGAGACTTCATGAATGCCGCAGCGATAAGGACGGCGAGTGAGAGCAATAAAATCGCCCAGTCGCCAACTCGCGCGTAGAGTGTGGTCCCTTGCTGGCCTTGTACGCTGACATCCAGGACGCCGGGACGATGTGCTGGCAGCATTGCGATGACCTGGCCATGCTGATCGATTGCGCCGGTCACGCCCGTGTTGGTTGTACGCACCATTGGGCGGGAGGTCTCAATGGCTCGCATGCGCGCCATTTGCCAGTGTTGCCGCAGAGCCCACGACTCTCCAAACCAACCAAGATTGCTGAAGTTGGCGAGGATGGTCGCACCAGATGGCGTTGATGACGTATCCGTTGCGCGCCCGAGGGCACCCAGAAGTTCATCACCAAAAATGTCTTCGTAGCAAATATTCGCAGCAATCCGTTGATCTTTAATAACAAAGGGTGCTTGCGGATTTGCACCACGATAGAAGTCCCCCATCGGGATCGACATTAAGTCGACAAACCAGCGAAAGCCCCAGGGAATAAATTCACCGAAAGGTACAAGGTGGTGCTTGTCATAGCGCAAACCGGTCGTCGCGAGTTGGATTTGTTCAATCGTCGTGTCTGCAGTGATGCCAAGCACGCTATTGGTATAGCTGCGATCGTTTGTGTTGAAGAGTGCGCTTCCCATCAGCAACACTGCCGACTGCTTTCTGGCTATATCAATCCAAGCCTGCCAGACAGAGGGTGCGAGCTGATGTTGAAACACAGCCAATACGGTCTCGGGTAAAAGAATGACAGCTGGTGTTGGGCTATTTGCAGGCGTTGGCGTCTGAGCTAGTTTTAGGTGCTGGGCGACTACCTCTTGCAGGTGCGCTGGCGTGAACTTAAGGCCTTGTTCGACATTGCCTTGTACTAATCGTAGTGCTATCGGCGAGCCAGCAGGCTGCGTCCAGTTGATGTGTCCGAGCCCCCAACCCAGCAGGCCGATTGAGAGTGCGATAACGCCAGCCAAAGCGTGTGGCGTTTGAGAGGCGTCTCGGTTTTGCGGGTCTTTCATGATCAGCCCAGCGATCACTGCAGCAACAAAAGCGGTGATGAAAGACACACCGTAGGTGCCTAAGACACTCGCCCAGGCTGCAAACCAGCTGTCTACATGGGCGTAACCGCTACTTAGCCAGGGAAACCCAGTAAATAGATTCGCACGCAGCCCTTCACCGACGGTCCATGCAGCAGCCCAAATTAGAGCAGCCCAAAGTGGCTTGCCCAGTGTGTGGGGGGCATGGGTGGGGTCTAGACCAAAACGATGCGTCAGCCAGGCTGCAAGCGCAAAAAACAACGCAAGGTAGGCACTCAGTGCAAGAAGCGCTGCAATGGCAATAGGCAATGGCATCAAGCCGTAGACGTGCATGCTGATGGTCAGCCAATACAAACCGACCGCAAAATGGGCAAGACCAAAGAGCCAGGCACGGCGCGCTGCGTATAACGCGCTAGGAGCGCGCCAAACGCAGCCGACCAGCGCAGCCATTGTTAGCAATTGAACGAGGCTTAAAGACCAGCCAGGAAGGGGCTCGGGTGCGTAGGTGAGTGCTTGCGCCGCGCCTGCAACCAGTAGCCCAACGGCTAGGCGCCATTTGAGCCAGAACGGCGTCACGATGTTTGGGTGATCCGGTTGGGTTCAGCAGCTGTGCGCTGTTTGACGCGCAACCAGAGCGCACGACGCGCATCCGCGCGCATTACTTCAAACCGTAAGTCACCGTGTTGTTGGATGTCTCCCCGCTTGGGGATGCGTCCAAGTTCGTGTGCGAGCCAGCCGCCAACGGTATCGTATTCGCCCACCGGAAGATCTGTTTCCAGCGCCGCGTTCACAGCGTCGATTTCAGTGGTAGCCAGCATCCGCCAAGCTCGAACCCCATCCGAAAAAATAGTTTTCTCGCCATCGACGTCATACTCGTCCTCGATCGAACCAACGATTTGTTCGAGTACATCTTCAAGCGTGACTAAGCCAGTGATGCCACCGTGCTCGTCAATCACAATCGCCAAGTGGTTCCGGTTGCGTCTGAACTCTTGCAATAGAACGTTTAAACGCTTGGTTTCCGGGATGAAGATCGCTGGGCGTACAAAATCTTTTAATGAAAGCTCGGGTGTCACCATCAGACGCAGCAGGTCTTTGGTCATCACAATGCCGATGATGTTGTCCCGGCTACCTTCAAACACCGGGAAGCGTGAGTGCGCCGCCTCGATGATTTCAGGCATGAGTGTGGCAACGGGCTCTGCGACGTCGAGCATATCCATTCTGCCCCTTGGAACCATGACGTCCATGGCCGTCTGCTCGGCAACGGCGAGCGTGCCTTTCAGCATCGAGTAGGCATCGGCATCGATGAGATTGCGCTCGCGCGCAGCTTCAAGCACCGTCACGATACCTTCCCGATCTTCGGGCTCGCGACGCATTAAGGAAAGCAGGCGATCTAGCAGGCGGGGTCTGTTTGACTTGGCCGAAGGACTGGTCACTTCAGCAGCAGGATAGGGATCTGACATTGTCCGGGGACAGAGTGGAGGAGGGGTTAGGATAACCTGAAAGTGCTGGTTAGGTTGTGCACCAAACTAAGGCATTTGATACGGGTCGCTAATACCCATTTCGGCGAGGATCTCGATTTCAAGCGATTCCATGACTTTTGCGTCGCGCAAGCGCACGTGGTCGTAACCCAGCGCATGTAATGTTCCGTGAATCGTGAGGTGTGCAGCATGACAAAGAAACTCTTTGCGCTGCGCCCGCGCTTCTTGTTTCATGATCGGCAGGCAGAGAATGATGTCGGCTGACGCAGTTCCATCGGGGGCGACGCCATATTCGAACGTCAGAACATTGGTCGCGTAATCTTTATTGCGATATTGCGCATTGAGCGTGCGCGCACCAGCCAGACCTTCAATCCTGACGACAACCGCGAAAGTGGAGAGCCCTCGGGCTTGCTTTGCATCTACAGCGAGCAGAGCGCGTTGTACCCAGCGCCTGATACGCCAGCGAGGCAGGAGCGGCGCCGACACGCCGTATTGAACCGCCAAGGCGAGCTTAATCGTTGGATTGTTCGGCTTGCTCATAGGCATCCACAATGCGTGCGACTAACGGGTGCCGCACAACATCCTTGCTCGTGAATTTTGTCATGGCGATGCCCTTTACGTCTTGCAGCACTTGAACGGCATGGGCAAGGCCACTTTTGTGACCTTTGGGAAGGTCGACTTGCGAAGGGTCACCCGTAATGACCGCTTTGCTTCCGAAGCCGATACGCGTCAAGAACATTTTCATCTGCTCTGGCGTGGTGTTTTGCGCTTCATCCAGGATCACAAAGGCATGATTGAGCGTGCGGCCCCGCATATAGGCTAGCGGTGCAATCTCAATGGTTTGCTTTTCGAAAAGACGCTGTACCCGTTCAAAACCCATCAGGTCATACAGGGCATCGTAAAGTGGTCGCAGGTAGGGATCGACCTTTTGCGCGAGATCTCCGGGTAAAAATCCGAGACGCTCGCCAGCCTCGACCGCGGGGCGTGTCAGAATGAGACGCTGCACGGTGTCACGCTCCATCGCATCAATCGCGCAGGCAACCGCGAGCCAGGTTTTGCCTGTGCCGGCTGGCCCAACACCGAAGGTGATGTCGTGTTTCAGAATGTTATTGAGATAGTCGCGTTGACGTGGTGTGCGCGGGCGCAGATCGCTGCGGCGTGTGCGCAGAGCAATCGTGCCGCTTTCGTCATCGAGTGGCGGAAAATCTTTTGGATCGAATTGTTGGGCAGCCGGATGCGCCAGGCGCCCCACGCCAATCTCAACTAAGGCGAGTTGAATATCGTCAATGGACAGTGCGCGCTGTGCAGCGCGCTCATGCAAAGCCAGCAACATCGTCCCTGCAGCCTCGGCGTATGGACCACGTAGAGAAATCGTATCGGCCTGCCGGGAGAGATCCAGATCAAGGCCATCAGCGACGCGTCGCAGATTCTCGTCGAGTGGACCACACAAATTAGAGAGCTGCTGGTTGCTGCCTTCCAGTTTGATTTTTACAGGGAGGACACGTCCACGCGTCGAAGTTTTTGCGGGTGAGCGACTCATGTGTGTGCAACGCGTCCACGGAAGGTGTTGGTCATCGCGTCAGTGATGACCACGTCAATCATTTGACCGATCAGGCGCGGGTGCCCCGCAAAGTTCACAATACGGTTGTTTTCTGTGCGACCACTCAACTCAGTTGAATCTCGTGTGGAAGTCCCTTCTACCAAGATCCTTTGTGTTGAGCCCACCATGCTGCGAGCAATGGCGTGCGCCTGTTCGTTAATCCTCGCTTGCAGTTTTTGTAAGCGCTGGAGTTTCACTGTTTGGGGCGTATCGTCCGTGAGATCGGCAGCCGGGGTGCCGGGTCGGCGCGAGTAAACAAACGAGAAAGACGTGTCAAAACCGATTTCATCGATCAGTTTCATCGTCTTTTCGAAGTCTTCTTCCGTCTCACCTGGAAAGCCAACAATGAAGTCTGAAGACAAAGTCAAGCCGGGACGTGCAGCCCGTAACTTGCGTACGACTGATTTGAATTCAATTGCGGTGTAGCCACGTTTCATTGCGGCGAGCACACGGTCACTGCCTGCCTGCACCGGCAAGTGTAAAAAGGAAACGAGTTTTGGCAGACGCGCATAAACATCGATCATGCGTGCAGTCATCTCTTTTGGGTGCGAAGTCGTGTAGCGAATACGTTCGATTCCTGGAATTTCGTGGACGTACTCCAAAAGCGTGGCGAAGTCCGCGATCTCGGTCTTGCCGTTTTCGTCTTCGGCCATCTTGCCACGATAAGCATTCACGTTTTGACCAAGCAACGTAACCTCTTTGACACCCTGATCGGCGAGGTCAGCGACTTCGATCAATACATCTTCGAAGGGGCGCGACATTTCCTCGCCACGGGTGTAAGGCACGACACAAAAACTGCAGTACTTGCTGCAACCTTCCATGATGGATACAAAAGCCGTCGCACCTTGCACGCGTGCTGGCGGCATGGCGTCGAATTTCTCAATCTCTGGGAAACTGATATCGACTTGCGAGCGACCTTCGGCCTTGCGTCTGGCGATCAGGTCAGGCAGGCGGTGTAGGGTTTGCGGTCCAAACACGACATCGACATAAGGCGCGCGGTCAACGATTGACGCACCTTCCTGGCTTGCCACACAACCGCCGACTCCGATGACGAGGTCTGGATTGAGGGCTTTTAGATGTTTGACTCTACCAAGATCGGAAAACACCTTTTCCTGTGCTTTCTCTCGCACTGAGCAGGTGTTAAATAAGATGACGTCAGCATCTTCTGGAGTGTTGGTAACAACCACTCCGCGCTCTTGCCCCAGTACGTCGAGCATTTTGTCAGAGTCGTATTCATTCATCTGGCACCCGAAGGTGCGAATGAATACTTTTTTTGGATTCAGGGGTTTGTCACCCGGTGCAGCATTGTCTTTGTTTTGCATGATATTGCCGGAGCGGGTGTTGATCCCGTGGGCAGAAAAATTACTCTTGATAAACCTCTTCGACTTCGTCGGCCTTTTTGATCGGTTTGATCATGTCTTCGCGTTTGATGCCTAGCCACATTGCGATAGCGGCGGCGACAAACACAGAAGAGTAAATACCAAACCAAATGCCGATAGTGAGTGCGAGGGCAAAGTAGTGCAGGGTAGGACCACCAAAGATGAGCATGGCCAGCACCATCATTTGCGTGGAGCCGTGCGTGATGATGGTACGAGAGATCGTTTGAGTGATTGCGCCGTCGATGACTTCACGCACGGTCGCATCACGATCCTTGCGGAAATTTTCGCGAATCCGGTCCATGATCACAACGGACTCGTTCACAGAGTAGCCTAAGACTGCCAGTACGCCAGCCAGCACAGAGAGAGAAAACTCCCACTGAAAGAAGGCAAAGAAGCCGAGAATAATGACCACGTCATGCAGGTTGGCTAGCACGCCGGCTACAGCGAACTTCCATTCAAAGCGAACCGCAAGGTAGATGACAATACCAATCACAACAAAGAGCAGTGCCATCAAGCCGTTTTCGACAAGTTCTTTACCTACTTGCGGGCCAACGAACTCGACGCGACGTAGCTCAACCGTTGCGTCTGAGGCTTTAAGTGCCTTCATTACGGTATCGCTCTGCGTGGCCGAGCTTTGCCCGGGGGCAAGTGGCAAGCGGATCATGACGTCACGCGAGGTACCGAAGTTTTGTACCTGAAAGTCGGTGTATCCAAGCCCTGTCACAGCGGTACGCACTTTGTCTAGAGGTGCTGCTTGTGCATAGTTCACTTCCATCACGGTTCCACCTGTGAACTCAATCGAGAGGTGAAAGCCTTTGGTTGCGATGAAAAATACTGCTGCAACAAAGGTTAAGAAGCTAATCGCGTTAAGCACCAGCGCATTGCGCATGAACGGGATGGTGCGCCCGATTTTGAATAATTCCATGATGTCAGTCCTTTGGTTTCCAGACTGTTCCAATCGAAATCGATTGGAGCTTCTTTTTGTGGCCGTACCAGAGGTTGGCCAACGCGCGCACGCCGACAACCGCTGAGAACATCGAGGTCAAAATACCCAGGCAGTGCACAACCGCAAAGCCTCGCACGGGACCTGTACCAAAGACCAAGAGTGCAACGCCAACGATCAGCGTGGTGAGGTTCGAGTCCAGAATCGTGCCCCAGGCGCGCTCAAATCCTAAATGAATGGCGTTTTGTGGTGACTCGCCGTTACGCAACTCTTCACGGATCCGTTCATTAATCAGCACGTTTGCGTCAATCGCCATACCTAAGGTCAGCGCGATCGCCGCGATGCCTGGCAAGGTAAGCGTTGCTTGCAGCATCGATAGGATAGCCAGCAAGAGCAGAATATTAAGAGCCAAGCCGGCAGTCGAGAACGCACCAAACAGGTGGTAGTAAATCAGCATGAAGATTGCAATGCCGATAAAACCGTAGAGTGTTGAGTTAAAGCCCTTGGCGATGTTGTCTGCGCCCAGGCTCGGTCCGATTGTGCGTTCTTCGATGATCTCCATGGGTGCAGCCAGTGAGCCAGCGCGCAGCAGCAGCGCCGTATCTGCGGCTTCTTCTGCGCTCATGCTGCCGGAGATTTGTACCTGCCCACCTGGGATTTCACCGCGAATAACAGGTGCAGTGACGACTTCACCGCGACCCTTTTCAAACAGCAAAATCGCCATGCGTTTGCCAACGTTGTCACGTGTCACATCGCGAAAGATGCGCGCACCCTTTTGGTCGAGCGTGAGATGCACGGCGGCCTGTTGTGATTGACTGTCGCGACCTGCTTGCGCATCTTGCAGGTTTTCACCGGTCAGAACAACTTGGCGTCGAACGAGAATGGGACGACCGTCGCGGTCTTGATAGCGCTCAAGCCCGAAAGGTACCGTTCCAGCTGCCAGCGCACTTGCTGCGGCAGGTGTGTCATCGACCATACGAATTTCAAGTGTTGCAGTACGGCCCAGGATGTCCTTGGCTTTCGCCACATCTTGAACACCCGGCAACTGAACAACGATACGATCTGATCCTTGCTGTTGAATCACAGGTTCAGCTACGCCGAGTTCGTTAATGCGGTTGTGTAAGGTTGTGATGTTTTGCGTAAGCGCTTTGGCTTGGACCGTGGTGATTGCTGCTTGACTCAACACGCCAACAACTTGCAGGCGCGCGCCATCAGTGCGTTCAGTCATCTGCAGGTCGGGGTGCCGAGTTCGCAGGGCAGACACGGCACGGTCGCGTGCTGCGGTACTGTTAAATGATAGAACGACCGACATACCGCTGCGTTCGATGCCGCCGCTTTCAATCTTTTGTTCACGCAGGATGGCGCGTAAGTCTGTCACAAGCGAATCGTAGCGGGCAGTGAGTGCGCCCTGCATGTCGACTTGCAGCAAAAAGTGAACACCGCCGCGCAGATCAAGTCCCAAGTACATGGGGTTGGCGCCAATTGCGCTTAACCAGCTAGGCGAGGCGGGTAATAAGTTCAACGCAACCGTGTAACTCGGATCTGCAGGGTTCGGGTTGAGTGCTTTCTCAATTAGGTCACGGGCCTGAATCTGGGTATCCGTGCTGGTGAAGCGGACTCGAACGGTTCCGACAGGGCCATTTTGATCAAAGGAGGAACCCGCGCTAGCGATCTTTGCTTGTTGCAGAATATTCTGCACCCGGTCGAGCATGCCTGCATCGATCTTGAGTGTGGCCTTGGCGCTCGATATTTGCACCGCTGGCGACTCGCCATAGAGGTTAGGCAAGGTGTAGAGCAGGCCGATCACAACCGCGATCAGCACCGTCAGGTATTTCCAAAGGGGATAGCGGTTCATTGCCGACGGGGATTAAGAAGGATTGCACCCCGTCGCAACATGCGTCGGGGCGTTAGGACAAAAAATTACAGTGCCTTAATCGTGCCTTTTGGCAGTACGGCGGACACTGAAGCCTTTTGCATCACGACTTCGACAGCTTTCTCGCCGTGCTCTGCGATTTGAATGGTCACATAGCTGTCACTGACTTTCGTCACTGTGCCGAGCAAGCCACCAGCGCTGATGACTTCGTCACCTTTGGCTAAGGCAGCCAGCAATGCTTTGTGTTCTTTCTGACGTTTCATTTGTGGACGAATCATCAAAAAGTACAAAACGATGAACATCAGAACGATAGGGGCCATCCCCATCAGTGAACCGGCCGTGTCGCCGGCTTGACCCAGCACGAGGCTGGAAACTGTTTGAGCAGACATTAAGGTCTCCTTTAGATATATGCGAAACGCTGGCTATTGTAACGACTTGGTGGCCCGATCTCGCGCAAATTGCGTTCTCCAGGCTTGAAACCTTCCCTCGGAGATGGCTTCTCGCATTTCTTGCATGATTGTGAGGTAGAAGTGGAGGTTATGCAGGGTGTTGAGACGGGATCCAGTAATTTCGTTTGAACGCTGCAAGTGATGCAAATAGGAAAGTGAGAAATTTGCACAGGTATGGCAGCGACAACTGGGGTCGAGTGGGCGGGTGTCATCCCGATATTGCGCGTTTCGGATTTTGACGTCGCCAAAGCGGGTGAACAGCCATCCGTTGCGGGCATTGCGCGTTGGCATGACGCAGTCGAACATATCGATCCCTTGCGCGACACCGTCGACCAGATCTTCTGGCGTGCCGACTCCCATGAGGTAGCGGGGGGCATTTGCCGGCAATTTGGGGGCAACATGCTTCAAAATGCGCAACATGTCTTCTTTCGGTTCGCCGACCGAAAGCCCGCCGATGGCATAGCCCTGGAAACCGATGTCTTCCAGGCCCGCTAAGGACTCATCGCGCAAGGTCTCAAACATCCCGCCTTGGACAATCCCAAAGAGTGCGTTCGGGTTTTCTAGCGCATCAAAAGATTCCCGCGAGCGACGCGCCCAGCGCAAGGACATGCGCATTGAGCGTGCCGCCTCTTCGGTGGTCGCCGGTTTGTCTTTGATCATGTAAGGCGTGCATTCGTCGAAAACCATCGCAATATCGGAATTCAGCGCAGTTTGAATGCGCATGGACTCCTCCGGAGTCAGGAATAGTCTGGCCCCGTCAATTGGCGAGGCGAATTTCACGCCTTCTTCAGAAATTTTGCGCATCCCCTGCAGGCTAAATACTTGAAAGCCGCCTGAATCTGTCAGTAGGGGGGCGAACCACTGCATGAAGCCGTGCAGCCCACCGTGCTTGGCGATTACCTCTGTGCCTGGACGCAGCCACAGATGAAACGTGTTTCCCAACACAATTTGGGCGCCAACTTCAGTGAGTTCATGCGGCATCATGGCTTTAACGCTGCCATAGGTGCCCACAGGCATGAAGATCGGCGTCTCGACCACGCCATGGTTCAGTGTCATACGCCCGCGCCGCGCCAGACCGTCAGTGGCCTGAAGCTCAAATGACAAGCCGTTCGCGGGTCTCGACGTAGCCGGCGTGGCCGTGTTGTCTGCGATGTCGTTCATCAAGTTGTTTTCCGTTCGAGAAACATGGCGTCGCCATAACTAAAAAAGCGGTAGCGCTGCGCGATGGCATGTTGATATGCCGCTTTCATTTCAGTGAGTCCGACAAAGGCCGCAACGAGCATCAGAAGCGTCGATTGGGGCAGGTGAAAGTTCGTCACCATCGCATCGACGACCTGATAGCGAAACCCTGGGGTAATAAATAGCCTAGTGTCACCCGATTGTGCAGTGGTCAACGCAGGTTGCAACTGCGCTGCGGATTCGAGTGCTCTGACGCTGGTTGTCCCTACTGCAATGACGCGACCGCCCCGCGCGCGTGTCTCGGCAATTGCATCGATCGTCGTTTGCGGAACCGTATAGCGCTCGGCATGCATGATGTGTGTAGCGAGATTATTGTCTCGGACGGGCTGAAAGGTTCCTGCGCCGACGTGCAGGGTGACGAAGGCTCTTTTTACGCCGAGCACATCCAGCTGATCAAACATCTCTTGATCAAAATGTAGGCCCGCAGTCGGCGCAGCGACTGCGCCGGGCTCGCGTGCATAGACGGTCTGGTAGCGTTCAATATCACGTGCATCGGGTTGATGCGTGATGTAGGGAGGTAGAGGCACGGCGCCATATTCGGCGAGCGCTTCCAACACGGCACGATCAAACTTCAAGATAAATAAATCGTCGCTTCTACCTAAAACTTCGGCGCAGACCTCCTCCGCGAGAACCAGTGAGGTTCCAGCACCGGGTGATTTACTTGCGCGGACATGGGCGAGCGCCAGATTTTCTTCTGTGATCCGTTCTACCAAGACTTCGACTTTGCCACCACTGTCTTTTTTGCCGAGCAATCGCGCTTGAATGACCTGAGTGTCGTTTAGAACGAGCAAGTCGTTTGGGCGGAGTAAGGCGATCAGATCACTAAAGCGCAGGTCGTCTATACGACCATGACTATCCGCATGCAGTAAACGACTCGTTGAGCGCACCGCCGCAGGCGCCTGGGCAATTAGCTCGGCGGGAAGGTGGTAGTCAAAATCAGAAAGGGACAGAGAGACGGGCACGTGTAATGTTGGCTTTTCTATAAGAGGGCGCATTTTAAGCCGGGCAGAGACTTTTTTTGTATGCTGTCGGTTCAACTCGCTAAATAGGTGACGTAATGATCGTAGGCAAGGCGAAAGCCAGCAGGTGGCTAGGCAAGTGTGCAGTGTTTGCAGCATTACTCGTTTCGGGAGTGGGGCTACAGGTGCAGGCGCAAGGAGCACTGCCTCCAGAGCTTGCTCAAGCCTGGGCCAAGACCAAGTTGCCCGAGTCCTCGCTGTCAATGCTAGTACAGGAGGTCGGTGGGCCGCGCTTGTTCGCGATTTCTCCTGATACCCCGCGTAACCCAGCCTCGGTCATGAAATTAGTGACGACCTACGCCGCGATCTCTCGCTTAGGGCCAAATTACGTTTGGAACACCAGTTTTTTGTTAAGTCCAGAATCGCAGATCAGTGAGCAAGGCGTCCTGAAAGGGCCTTTGTATTTGCGCGCAGGCGGTGACCCTGTCCTCATGCTGCAAGATGTATGGCGCCTTTTACGGGATCTGCGTTTGCGAGGCATCCGGGAGATCTCCGATATTGTTGTGGATCGCTCCATTTTTGGTGAGGTCACGATTGATCCGGGTGCGTTCGATGGCGCTTCGGACCGTCCTTACAACGCGAGTCCTGATGCTTTCATGGTTGGTTTTGGAGCCGTTCGGTTAGTGTTTTCTCCGGATCCTGCGAGCAAAACCTGGAAATCGTTTATCGACCCTCCGATTCCTGGCGTCGTGGTCGAGGGAAATGTGCAGTGGGCTGATGGACAATGTCCCGGCTCGCCAGCGGTGGCAACCGACACAACATCGGACGGCTCGACTGTTCGTATCCGTGTAAGCGGAAGAGGTGCGGGCTCCTGTGGTGAGTTTGACGTGTTTCGTTTGGCCTTCTCTCAGCAAGAGTTTGGCGCCAAAGTGTTGCAAACTCTTTGGAAGGAGCTTGGTGGGACCATGACAGGGCAGGTTCGGACCGGCACGATTCCATCAAATGCCACGGCGGTTGCCTCGCATCAGTCTCCTCCCTTGTCCGAGGTCATTCGCCTGATCAATAAGCGCAGCAATAATGTCATGACGCGCGTACTGCTGCTGACGCTCGGCGCCGAGGCAGGCAGACGTCCGGCAAATGTCTCTGGTAGTGTTCAAATTGCTCAAGACGTGTTGGCCAAACAAGGGCTGCCCATGAAAGGCCTCGTGCTGGACAATGGTTCGGGTCTTTCACGGAACGGCGTTGTCTCGGCCGATAGCCTGGCACAAATGCTTCAAAAGGCATGGATGTCGCCAGTGATGCCAGAGTATGTATCGTCGTTGGCGATTCTAGGTACTGACGGTACAACACGTAACCGACTGCGTGACCCCACTACAAAATCCATGGCGCATCTCAAAACGGGTGCCTTGCGCGACGTGCGTTCTGTTGCGGGGTATGTGTGGTCGAGCAGCGGTAAACGCTATATAGTTGTCAGCATGGTCAATCACGAACGTGCACACGATGCGCGGTCGTTTGAAAATGCGTTAATCGCCTGGCTCACTGCAAAATAAATTTAATCGAACCAACCAGGTAAGCACCCATGAATGTTCGTCATGCCCTGCTGGGTGTATTGGTTTTAATGCTCTGCGCCACCGCACAGGCTGGTATTTGTGACGCTAAATTTTTTCATAATGGCGGACTGATTGAAATCACTGGCAAGGGCATTGTTCAGGTCAGCGCTCGTATGACCTTTAGTCAGGTCAAGAAGACAGGCAAGCAAAGCTGTCAGGCGCAAGTCAAAGGAAACGCTAGCTACGCTCTGTTTGGTATGTTGACAGGTGCAGCGGATCTGGATCACGTACTGACGGCAAATGATTTGCAGGCAAAACTGATTAAAAGCGGACCTGGTCAAACTCCGGAGTCCGAGGCCTTCGACCTGCAGATGGTGAGTATTTTTGGTTACGGAGCAGCGATCAAAGCGCCGGGCCAACGGTTGCCACCGCAAAACTTTCGGCTTGCAATTGGGGATCCGCGCAAAGGGCCAACCACAGCTTTAACTGTTCGCGTGGGTGAGAAAATTGTCGGGACACGGCAGTCGATGGATACGGCGCTCGGGCCACAGCTCTGCTGGCCAGTGCGCTACCCGCGTGGTACGGAGCAAACCATGGCCAATGTACGTGGTGTGATGATTGCGATTCCTGCGGTGCAATCTTATGTGACGGACTGGTACTGCCCTGCCGTGAGTCTTGTGATGAAACAGGAAATCGAGCAGGCAGGTCAGCGCGCGGTGATTGAAGTCAAGACGGTTCGCTGATGCCCACGTCCTCTGTGCCCAGCTCCCGTCGGCTCTTGCTTTGGATTGGGGCGCCGCTCGGGTTGCTCTTGATCATGCTTCTCGCTCTGAAGTCCGGTGCGGTGCCGATGCGCTGGTCTGAGCTTTTTGCAGCGTTGGGATTGGGTTCAGACCTAGATTCCTTTAAACGTTCCGTATTTCTGGAGCTCAGGCTGCCCCGCGTATTGTTTGCGGCGGTTGCAGGGGGCGCTCTCGCTCTAAGTGGCGCGGTCATGCAGGCGCTCTTTCGTAACCCGCTTGCAGAGCCTGGCTTGGTCGGAATTTCTGCTGGTGCGTCCTTCGGTGTCGTGCTGAGTTTATTGTTGGGCTTTAGTAGTGCGTGGTTTACGGGCATGGCAGGCTTTGTGGGAGCACTGCTTGCTACCCTGGCTGCCTATGGTTTGGGTCGACGTTACCCTGGTGTGGCCGGGCTACTTTTGGCGGGTATTGCGATTAATGCAACCATGATGAGTTTGGTGAGCCTGGCCACCACCTTTATTTCCGAATCCCAGTTTCGTAGTTTTGGTTTTTGGTCCCTGGGTAGTTTGGCTCGAGCGTCGTGGGGGTATGTGGGTTGGCTCATGCCCTGGGCGCTTTTTTGTTCACTTCTGTTGTGCAAGCAGTGGCGGGTTCTAAATGCCTTGCTCTTGGGTGAGCGTGAGGCGCATCATCTTGGCTTTGATATCGCGCGTGCACGTCGCACCTTAATTTTATTGATCGCACTGCTAGTGGGGCCGCTTGTCGCTGCGACGGGAGGGATTGCCTTTATCGGTTTGGTCATCCCGCACATTTTGCGGCGCTGGATCGGAGCAGACCATCGCACGCTGCTGCCACTGTCGTGGTTCGCAGGCGCCATTGCCCTCGTGTTGGCTGACTGGATTGCACGCGCTGTAGTGATGCCAGCAGAACTGCCGGTGGGCGTCATCACTAGTTTGGTGGGCGGACCATTTTTTATTGCCCTCTTGCTGCGTAATGCGAAGCCCGCAGCTTAAGAGGGCTCGCCGCTATCAGAGTCCGAGCTCGCTCCAAATGGCATCCACGCCGGCCTTTGTTGCTGCATCCATCTGAATAGGAGTACCCCACTCGCGTTGGGTCTCTCCTGGCCATTTGTTGGTGGCATCAAGTCCCATTTTTCCACCCAGTCCCGAGACAGGTGAGGCAAAATCCAGGTAGTCAATGGGCGTGTTTTCAACAAGTAGCGTGTCCCGTACGGGGTCCATACGCGTCGTCATTGCCCACACCACTTCTTTCCAGTCGCGCGGATTAATGTCTGCATCGACCACCACGATAAATTTTGTGTACATAAACTGGCGCAGGATGCTCCACAGTCCAAACATGACCCGCTTCGCATGCCCAGGGTATTGTTTTCGGATGGAAACGACGGCAAGTCGATAGCTGCAACCCTCAGGTGGCAAATAGAAATCTACGATCTCTGGAATCTGTCTGCGCAACAGAGGAACGAATACTTCATTGAGCGCCACACCAAGCACGGCCGGCTCATCAGGCGGTTTGCCAGTGTAGGTTGAGTGATAGATCGGGTTACGGCGCATGGTGATGCGATCTATCGTGAAGACTGGAAACCAATCTTGTTCGTTGTAGTAACCAGTGTGATCACCAAACGGTCCTTCGAGCGCAAGTTCATAGTCTGACGCAGGGGGCGGATTGACACCCGCCGGCACCGTCGGCTGAATGGCTCTGGGGTCTGTGTTCGGAAGGAGGTGACCCTCAAGCACGATTTCTGCCGTTGCGGGGACCGACAAGTCGCTGCCAAGCGCCTGTGTCACTTCAGTGCGCCCGCCGCGAAGAAGTCCTGCAAACTGATATTCCGAAAGCGAGTCTGGTACTGGCGTGACGGCGCCGAGCGTGGTGGCGGGGTCTGCACCGAGCGCGACAGCGATCGGGAAGGGCTTGCCGGGGTTGGCCAGGGCGTGATCTCTAAAGTCGAGCGCGCCACCACGATGGGATAGCCAGCGCATGATGAGCTTGTTGCGGCCGATCACTTGTTGTCGGTAGATGCCTAAGTTCTGCCGCTTTGCATTGGGTCCGCGTGTGATGACGAGTCCCCAGGTCAGCAAGGGCGCAATATCCCCAGGCCAGCAGGTTTGAATCGGTAGCTTGGCAAGATCAACATCATTGCCTTCCCAAACGATTTCTTGGCAGGGGGCACCACGAACAGTTTTTGGGCTCATGTCCCAAAGTGCTGCTTTCAGCATAGACACTTTTGCAAGCGCATCTTTAAAACCCTTGGGCGCCTCAGGCTCACGCAGGCTTGCGAGTAATTCACCGATCTCACGCAGTGCGAGGGTGTTCTCAGCCCCCATCCCTTGTGCAACACGCGTAGGCGTCCCAAACAAGTTTGCCAGAACAGGCATGTGCGAGCGTGAGCCGTTATGCATGGTGTGCTCAAACATCAGTGCTGGCCCTTCCGCTTTGAGCACGCGATCAGAGATCTCGGTCATTTCCAGTGAGGACGAAACGGGCACTTGAATGCGCTTGAGGTCTTGATTACGCTCAAGTTGTGAGATGAAGTCTCTGAGATCTTTGTATTTCAAGGTGCCTGCCCTTCGTGCGTTAGAAGCGAGTGGGTCGTTCGGGGTGGAGCGTTAATTCAAAAAGCTTTTGATGCGGTGTATGGCTTCTTGCAGTCGTTCAATACTTGTTGTGTAAGCAAAGCGCATCGTATGTGCGGCGTGTGCTGGGCCAAAATCTAACCCCGCAACGGCCGCTACACGTGCCCCGTGCAACAATGCTGCCGAGAATGCGCTGCTGTCTGAGGCATGCGCTGAAATGTCAGCATAAACGTAAAAAGCGCCATCAGGCGTGACCGGCACAGTAATGCCAAGTGCTGTTAGGGCGGGCACAAGGTAGTCACGTCGTTGGCGAAACGCTTCGCGTCGGGTCTCGTACAAGGCAAGTGACTCGGGGTGAAAGCATTCGATCGCACCATGCTGCGCGAGCGTGGGTGCACAGATTGCCAGGCTTGCCGCCATTTTTTCGATGGGAGCAACAAGATGCGGGGGAACGATCATCCAGCCGAGCCTCCAGCCGGTCATATTGAAGTACTTCGAGAAGCTGTTGAGGATGATGATGTCGTCATCGAGCGCTAGCGCCGATTGTGGTGTTCCATCGTAGGACAGGCTCAAGTAAATCTCGTCCATCATCACAAAGCCTTTGCGCGCGCGAACTTCTTTAAAAATACGATTTAACTCATCACGTGTGATGGAGGTGCCAGTGGGGTTGCTTGGTGAGGCAATTAAAACCCCACGCGTCTTGGGGCCCCAGTGTTGAGCAATATCGGACGCACTGAGCTGAAAGCGGGTGTCTGCACTCGTTGGGATAAGTTTGGTGGTTCCGCCGGCTGCTCCGACAAAGTTGCGGTTGGGTGGGTAGCAAGGATCCGGCATCAGGACTTCATCACCGGGATTGACGAGGGCCATTGCCGCCAACAATAGGGCGCCACTCGCCCCCGAGGTGACGATCACCCGAGCAGGGTCAACGCGCGCACCAAGCTGGTTCGTGTAA